>DAIPZP010000008.1:0-8093 GCA_036782155.1 Propionibacteriaceae bacterium | reverse complement strand
GGAATCCGTTGCCACTTCCTAAGGATCTTTGTCGATTCGTCCATTCCGGTTGACTAATGCGAGTCACACGCGTGTAATTCTCCTAGGTGGTGGCAGTAACTGGCGGGGAGGCAGCATGCAGCAGGTGTGGGAGGTCGGCGACGATGCCGACGAAGGCACACTGGGCTGGCAGGAGAGGTCCCTGTGCGCTCAGACGGATCCCGAGGCATTCTTCCCTGAGAAGGGGGGCTCGACCCGTGAGGCCAAGAAGGTCTGTCGCTCGTGCGACGTCAGGTCTGAGTGCCTCGAGTACGCCCTGGCTCACGACGAGCGGTTCGGCATCTGGGGCGGTCTGAGTGAGCGAGAGCGCCGCCGCCTCAAGAAGCGCGCTGTCTGAGTCATCCACTCGTGAGCCACGGCCCCGTCAGAGGGGTTGTGTAGGCTGACCGGTCGCGGAGGGAAACCTTCCGCCGATCGAGGGAGCGCATGACCGACACCACCGCGGAGCTCTGGAGCTGGGTTGACGCCGAGCCTGAGCACGTTGCCGATGTGCCCGCAGGGGCAACGGTGACGGCTGTCCTCGTGGCGCGGAACGCCGACTCCTGGCTGGCAGATTCTCTGCGTTCCCTGGCCGCGCTCACGACACGCCCCGGAAGCGTCATCGCCGTCGACAACGGCTCGGACGACGCCACGGCGCAGATCCTCGATGACGCGGTCGGCGCCACCATCGGCGTCGTCGTCCAGGGCAACGCAACATGGGGCTTCGGCGAAGCGGTCGACGCGGCGCTCCACGAGTGCGAGCCGACGGAGTGGCTCTGGCTGCTGCATGACGACGTACGGATCGCCCCCGATGCGCTGCAGCAGCTGCTCATCCAGACGGCCAGGTCGCCGGAGGCCGACATCGTCGTGCCGATGCTCGTACGTCCCGGACGGCGTCACGACGCCCCCCGCATCTCGGAGCTCGGGGTCTCGATCTCCCACGCGGGGCACCGTGAGCTGGGCCTCGAACCCGGCGAGATCGGGCAGGGCCAGCACGATCCTAGGCCCGTGCTGGGAGGGTCCACCTGCGGCCTGCTGATGCGCTGGACGCTGTACGAGACGCTCGGGGGGTTCGATCCCGCGATCCCCATGCACCGCGACGGCGTGGACCTGGGGTGGCGCGCGACGCTCGCGGGGTCCACGGTCATGACCTGTCCCGAGGCCCGGATCGTCCACCGGCAGGCCTCGTTGCGCGGGCTCCGGGCGGGAACGCTCGCGGAGCAGCGCCACCGGACGGAGATGGGGTACGACCAGTACCTGGGCATGCGGACCGTCCTCGCCCACCATCGCGGGCTGGGTGCCATCGGTGTGGCGCTCCGACTGACGCTGGGCACCCTGTTCAGGGCGCTGGGTCTGCTGCTGGGCAAGCGGCCCGAGGCGAGCCTGGAGGAGCTGCAGGCACTGCAAGACCTCATCGTGTCCGGAAAGGGCACCGGGGCGCTCCGGCGGCGAATCGCCCTGCTCGGCGCCACGAAGCAGACGCGGCGCCGGGTCGCTCGGCTGCGGCCCCACAGCCTGTCGGGCATCGCTCGGTCGGCTGTGCTCGTCTGGGAGAAGTCCCAGGACCGGTTGCGGCTGCTCACCACCTCGAGCGACATGACGCTGGACGAGCTCACCGGCGACGACTTCGCGGGAGGGCCGATCCGAGCCAGGGCCGTGTGGCCATGGATCGCCGGCACCGTGGCAGTCCTCGCGCTGGTCGTGGCCGGCCGACGGCTCATCGGAAACGGCGTGCTCACCTCGACCGGCCTCCTCCCGGCGCCCGGTACGATCGCGGCCGCTGTGACCGACTACATCCAGCGCCCTGCCGGGGCCGCGGTCTCGCCCGCTCCGTGGGAGGGGCTCGCCGCGATCGCCTCGATCGTCGGCATCTTCCCCACCTGGGCTGCGGTGGCTGCGCTGTGGCTCGCGGTGCCGGCCGCCGGTCTTGCGATGGCGTCCTTCCTGCAGCCGTTCGTACGTAGCGCACTGCTCCGCTGGGCGGCGGCCCTCGCGTACGCGCTGCTGCCCGCACTCATCGGCGGCTACGCGCGCGGCCAGGTGTGGCTCGCCGTGTGGGCCGTCCTGCTCCCGCTGTACGGGGCGTCGCTCGATCGCTGGCCCGGCACGGGCACCGTGGTGGACCGGCTGCGTGAACCCGCCTGGGCCGCGTTGCTGCTGACGGTCGCCGCAGCGATCGCGCCACTGGCGTACGTCGTCGGGGCGGTCGCCCTGATCGTCGTGGGCATCCGTCGCGACGGTCTTGTCCGGTCCATCGTGTCGGCGCTGTTGCCGGTGGTCGTGCTCTCACCCTGGTTGCCGTCCCTGGTGGCGTACCCCTGGCGGCTGCTGACAGGGCCAGACCCCATGCTCGCCAGCACCGACACCGTCCCGGTGTGGTGGGTGTTCCTCGGCCGATCGGCAGGCGCGGGGTTGCCGCCGCTCTGGCTGTCCGCGCTCGCCGTGGGCCTGCTGTGGGTCGGCGCGGCCTTGGCGATCGCTCAGGCAGGGGGGAGCTGGCGCTTCTCGGCCGCTGGGCTGGGGCTCGTGGCTCTCGCCGCTCTCCTGAGCCGTTTCGTCGTACCGGTGGCGAGCGGGCACGTCCGGCCTGAGGTGACGATGTGGCTGGTCGCGGGACTCGGTTGCCTCGTCGTCTCGATGGTCTCCGGCCTGGACCAGGCACGGCGACGTCTCGCAGCGCAGAGCTTCGGAAGCGGCCAAGCGATCAGCGCCACGGTCGCCGGCATCGGGATCGTCCTGACGCTCGCGGCGCTCGGCTGGTACGTGGTGGGCGGGCTCGGCGCGCCGCTTCATCGTGGGCAGTCGACCGCGTTGCCCCCCTACATCTCTGACACGGAGAGCAGCGGGCTCCAGTCACGCACGCTCATCGTGTCTCTGGCCGACGGGAGGGTCACCTGGCTGCTCCATCAGGCCGACCATGCCGTCTGGGGGGACGGGGAGACGGGCCTGTCGCCGATAGAACCACAGGTGCGGGTCGCCGTCGAGACGGTCGTGGCCCAGATCGCCGCCGCGAGAGAGGACGAGGGAGTCGCTTCTGAGCTGTCCGCACTGGGCGTCACGTACGTACAGGTCCGCGGCATCACGCCGGAGGTCAGCACAGCCCTGGCAGCGTCACCCGGCATCTCTCGCGGAGGCGAGGACAACGGGGTGACGGTCTTCACCGTGACCAGCCGCCCGGCCCGTGTGCTCGTCGTGACAGCAGACGGTACGCAGTCGGTCGCTCGCACGATCGACACCGCGACGACCGGCAGGCTGCTGCTCTCGGAGGCATCGGATCCCCGCTGGCAGGTGACCGTCGGCGGAGTCGCGCTGGAACGCACCGATTCACCCGACTGGCGGCCCGCCTTCGCGCTCACCGGTCAGACCGGAGACGTGACGGTGAGGCTTGCGCCGGAGCGTTGGCCGGGGTGGATCGCCCTGGTCCAGCTCCTGGCCCTCTTGCTGCTGGCACTCTTCGCCGCACCGGCCGTGAGCCGCGAGTCCGACTACTACCGCACGGGCCGTCGCTCCACCGAGGCCGACGAAGGCGTGGGCCGCCACTCGCGGGAGGGCGCCTCATGACACCACGCCTGTGGCGGGCCGGTGTGGCCCTGGTGATCATGGTCCTGTTCGCGGTGGGCCTGAGCTTCGTCCCGTCCCGGCACGTGCCGAACGTGGCCGTCACGGTGACCGGTACACAGTCCCTGGTGTGTCCCTCCCAGGACCCTGCCGTCGTCTCGACGACAGTGAGGGCGACGGACACGGGCGACGTCAAGGGCCACTCGATCGACGCGAGCGCGTTCGCGACGGTCCCGCCCGCGGGTGTCACCGGAACAGCGCAGCCGTACCTCGTGTCCGGCAGCCAGGCTGTCGGGGCCCTCTCCTCGGGAACGGCCGCTTCGGGCGACCTCAAGGGACTGTGGCTCGCGGCGTGCAGCCCGCCGGCCGTGGAGCAGGCCTTCGTGGGACTTGTCGCTGACGCGACCCATACCGTCTCGCTGCTCATCACGAACCCCGACCCGACGCAGGCCACGGTCGACGTGGCGTTCTATGGCGCCAAGGGGCGGATCGCCACGCAGGGGTCGCGTGGCCTCACCGTGCTGGGGGACAGCACCCGTCAGCTCGCGCTCGCTCCGTTGGTCACCGGCGAAGGCGCCATCACGGCGATCGTGACGGCATCGCAGGGTCGTACGGCGACGTACGGGCGGGTCACCGGCAGCGCCGGTGCCGACTGGGTCGCCCCCTCGGCGTCCGCCGCGACGTCGGCCACGATCGCCGGTGTCCCGGGCGGAACCGGGGCGCGCAGCCTTGTCGTGACCAACACCTCGGATCGTCGGACGACGGTCAGCGTGGACGTGCTCTCGGCCACCGACTCGTTCGCTGCGGCAGGCGCCGAGGCCGTCTCCATCGAAGCGGCGTCCACGGTGACGATCCCGCTCGACCAGGCCCTCCGCGGCGACGTGGCGGGCCTCAGGATCACCGCGACGCAGCCGGTGGTGGCCGCGCTCTGGTCCACCAGCGCCGGCGGAGACCTCGCGGTGACCCCGGCGAGGGCAGCGTTCCAGGGACGGTCTGTCGTACCCCTGATCGCCGGCAGTGTGCTCGTCGCCTCGAATCCCGGCACCGCGGCGGCCTCGCTCACCGTGACGCTCCGCAACGGAGCGTCGATCATCGAGAGCCAGACGCTCACGGTGAACCCGGGGACGACGCTCCAGGTGCCGATGACGACCGGTACTGCTGTCGAGCTGAGCACCACCTCGGCCGACCTGCGGCTCTCGACGCTCGTCACCACGCTCAACACGGTCAACGGTGTCGGAGTCGCTGCGTGGGGGCCCGGGGGACCGGGTGAAGCGGAGGTCTCCCCGACGCTCGACCCGAACCTCGCCTAGGTCAGTCCTCGTCGTCCTCGTCGTCGGGGTCGAGCCGCTCCACCGGGATCCCGGTCAGCGCAGAAACCTGCTCGACGAGAGTTCCGTGGATGAGCGACCGGAGCTGGCGACGGGTCGTGGCGCGGTGTTCGATCGGTCGTCGATAGACCACGATCCGCGCCGGCGTCGTGGGGGTTGCCTCCTGCGCGGCGGCCAGCGGTACCCGCGTCGACCACTGTCCGGCCATGTCGGGGACGTCCTCGAGCCCGACCTCCACGCCGACCAGGGCCTCAGGCGCTGCGGCCGTGATTCGTGCCAGGGACTCGGACAGGCTCTGTACGAAGAACTCGGCCCGGGCGACTGGGCGATCCCGCCTCAGCGCACGGCCAGCGACGCTGTTGGGTGGAGCCAACGGTCCGCGCATCCCACGCTGGTGGCGATCGCGACGGTCGGGCATGCGGCTCACTGTAGTTGTCGTGCCGCCTGCATGGTGATGGGCGCCGGCGCGTGACTCACACGACATGCGCCAGCAATCCGGGGCCCGCGCCATGCGTGGGGCTAGCGTGCGAACGTGAGAAGGCGTTGCTCGAGGTCGGCATGCTCCGACATGGCTGTCGCCACGCTCACGTACGTCTATGCCGACTCGACGGCTGTGCTCGGGCCGCTGGCACTTCGCGCGGAACCGGGCTGCTACGACCTGTGCCGGGCCCACGCGCAGGGGATGTCGGCGCCTCGCGGCTGGGACGTCATCCGGCTGCCACTCGACGAGAACCAGCCGACGCATTCGGCCGACGATCTCATGGCTCTCGCCGACGCCGTACGACAGGCGGCAGGCATCACCGAGGAAGCTCCGAGGCGCCCGGCGAGCGTCGTCGAGCTGGCCCGGCGCGGTCACCTCACGCTCCTCACGGATGCCGACCCGGCTCCAAGGTTCCACCGGTAGGCTGCTGCGAGTGCTGACGTCTCCGATCTTCAAGGCAAATGACATCCGAGGGATCGTCGGTGGAGGTGACGCCGAGTGGGACACCGCGGGGGCGAAGGCGTTGGGCAGGGCGTACGTCGAGCTTTTCGGCCTGGCTGGGCAGACGTTCGTGATGAGCCGCGACATGCGTACCAGCGGACCGGAGCTGTCGAAGGCATTCGCCAGCGGAGCGACCGACGGCGGCGCCTCGGTCATCGACGTGGGTCTGGCATCCACCGATGGTCTGTGGTTCGCCTCCGGCCACCTCGGACTGCCAGGCGTACAGTTCACCGCCTCGCACAACCCCGCCCGCTACAACGGTGCCAAGTTCTGCAAAGTGGGCGCTCAACCAGTGACGAGCGACTTCCTCACCTCGCTCAAGACGCTCGCCATGACGTACGACGCGCAGGGCCTGCCCGCACCCGTCTCCCAGCCTGGGACGATCAGCGCCCACGACATCCTCCCCGAGTACGGGTCGTACCTGCGCAAGCTGGTCCCGCTGGACGGAATCCGCCGGCTCAAGGTCGTCGTTGATGCCGGCAACGGCATGGCTGGGCATACGGTCCCCAGCGTGCTGGGTCCGCTGAACGTCGAGGTGATCGGCCTGTACCTCGACCTCGACGGTTCGTTCCCCAACCACCAGCCCAACCCGCTCGCGCCGGAGAACCTCGTCGACGCGCAGAAGGCGGTCATCGAGCACGGTGCCGATCTCGCTCTGGTCTTCGACGGCGACGCCGACCGCTGCTTCGTCATCGACGAGCGCGGCGAAGTGGTCTCGCCGTCGACTGTCACCGCACTGATCGCCGCGGCTGAGCTGGCCCGCGAGCCCGGCTCGACGATCGTCATCAACACCATCACCTCACGGTCGGTGGCGGAGGTCGTCGCCGAGAACGGCGGCGTGCTGGTGACCAGCAAGGTCGGCCACACGTACGTCAAGGCGCTCATGGCCAAGTACGGCGCGATCTTCGGCGGCGAGCACTCCGCCCACTACTACTTCCGCGACTTCTGGGGAGCCGACACCGGGATGCTGGCCGGCCTGCACGTCATGGCGCTGCTCGGCCACGCGGACGTCCCGCTGTCCCAGCTGGCGCGTCAGTACGAGCGGTACGTGGCCTCGGGGGAGATCAACTCCCGCGTCGACGACCAGCAGGCGACGATGGAGAAGGTGGCCGCGGCGTACGCAGACCGCGGCAAGGTCTCCTGGGAGGACGGACTGCTCGTCCGCGGGAATCGTTGGTGGGTGAGCCTGCGTTCGAGTAACACCGAGCCGCTGCTGCGGCTCAACGTCGAGGCTCCGGACGAGGCGACGATGGTGGCATGGCGCGACGAGACGTTGGCGCTGGTACGGGGAGAGGAGCACGCATGACCCAACTCAACGAGGCCCTGCTCGGGATCCTCGCTTGTCCGAACTGCCGATCATCGCTGGTCGTCGACTATGAGGCGTCCGAGCTCGTCTGCGCCAAGCCGGAGTGCGGCCTTGCCTACCCGGTGAGGGACTCCATCCCGATCCTGCTCGTGGACGAAGCCCGCGCGCCGGGCCACCGGCGGGTGGAGGTGGACCCCGAAGCGGCCGATGGCGACGCGACCCATGTCGTGGCCCGCGACGAGGACGAGTAAGCCGTGTTCGACGACTCCCGGCTGGAAGACCCTGAGGCCCTGGCGGCCATCGACGCCACGCTGAGGCACTTCGCCCAGGCCGGCGCACGGCTGCGCATCGAGTCGGGGCAGGCGGACCTGTCGACGCTGGGCGACCTGGGCGACCGGTACCGGCCGCGCGCGGTGATCGCGTCCGGTCCGGAGGCACGGTTGATCAGGGCGGTGCTCGAGCCGTCCTGCCCCGTACCGTTCGTCGCCTGGCCGATGCACGCGCTGCCGGCCTGGGTCGGCCCGCTCGACCTTGTCATCGTGCTCACGGAGAAGACGTACGACCCGGACGTGAGCGGCACGATCGCCGAGGCAGTACGACGGGGCGCGCGGGTCATCGTCGCCTGTCCGGAGGGATCGCCAGTGGCCGAGCAGGCCGCGGGGTCGTCGACGACGATCATCCCGACGCGTACGGGCGACCCGCTGGCCGCGGCCATCGTGGTGCTCGACGGGCTGAGCCGGATCGGCCTCGGCCCTGACGTACATCGCGAGCGCGTCGCCGACGCCATGGACGCGGTGGCGGAGGCGTGCTCGCCCCACCAGACGCTCGCGACGAACCCCGCGAAGGACCTCGCGCTGACGATCGGCGACGACTTGCCGCTGGTCTGGGGCGGTTCCGTGCT
>DAIPZP010000007.1:0-16132 GCA_036782155.1 Propionibacteriaceae bacterium | reverse complement strand
CTGTACGTGGCGAACCTCGTCGCGCCGAACACCGTGAACACGATGCCGGAGAAGACGCTGATGGCGTACGCCGACCACGGCGAGATCGGTGCCCCGGTCATCGGCAGCGCGCCGTTGGCGACCGCCACGATGAATGTCCTCGATACCGCCGGCATCGACATGGCCGACGTCTTCCTCACGCTGGAGAACGAAGGAGTCGAGAAGTTCCAGAAGTCCTGGGCCGAGCTCGTCCAGACGGTGGAGAAGGCCCTGGCCTGATTCGCGGCGGCACCCTCGCCTGCGTGGCGGCGCTCGTCGCAGCCACTACGATCAACCCGTGTCGCGCCTGGTGTCCGTCGTCGATCGGGACCGCGTTGTCGCGTCCGACTTCGCGGATGCGGCAGAGACGCTCGCGATGCTGGGCTCCCCGATCAGGATTCACTTGCTGTGGGTGCTGAGCCAGGGCGAACGGGACGTGACAGGCCTGGCTGAAGCGATCGGAGCGTCCCTCGCCACGACCAGCCATCACCTGCGTCGGATGCGAGCGGCTCGCGTGATCACCTCACGAGCCGATGGTCGTCACCAGTTCTACAGCGTTGACGATCCCCACGTGATCGAGCTCATCGCCCAAGCCGTCGACCACCACGCCGACCTCCGGCTGCGGGCGGCTGCACCGAGTCGCACAACGGGCGAGTAGTCAGCCGGCGACAACCCCGAACAGGTGGCCGATGATCCAGGTGAGCGCCATGGCGGCGCTTCCCCCGAGGACGTTGCGGAGGATCGGATGGTGCTTGGCGGAGTCGCTGATGTGAGCGCTGACCCATCCAGTGGCGAACAGGCCGACGACGGCGATCGCCACGGTGATGGGGATGCGGATCGCGGCGGGGATCAGCACCATCGCCAGCAAGGGAAGCAGGAAGCCTGAGGTGAAGGCGATCGCCGAGGCAGCGGCGGCGTGCCACGGGTTGGTGAGCTCATCCTGGTGAATGCCGTACTCGGCGCGCAGATGCGCGGCGAGCGGATCGTGGGCGGTGAGCTCCTTGACGACGAGTCGGGCTGTCGACTCCGTCAGTCCCTGACCCTGGTAGACGGAGACAAGCTCGTCGAACTCTTCCCTCGGTGTGAGGGCGAGGTCGTGGCGTTCCTTGGCGATGAGCGCCACCTCGGTGTCACGCTGGCTGGAGACCGACACGTACTCGCCCATCGCCATGGCGCACGCTCCGGCGAGGAGCCCCGCGACGCCGGCGGTGAGGATGGCCGGCGTGTTGGTGGGGTTCGCTGCAGCGACGCCGATGCAGATGCCGGCGCCCGACACCAGGCCGTCGTTGGCTCCCAGGACGCCTGCGCGAAGCCAGTTCAGTCGGGCGCCGAGCCCACCGAAGCCGATCGTTTCAGGGGTGGGTGTGTCAGAAGTCATGAACCGATCCTTCTCTCAGATGCTCAAACGATGCTATCAGCGTCCGAGTGTTGGATCGCTGTGGCTTCCCCCACAACGGGGACCGGATCCTGCGAGGGTCTGGTCATCACGGGGTGACGGTGATGGTGGACGGGCTCGGGTCAACGGCCCCCGACCCGCGACAGGCAAACGGTGCAGAAGTGAAGCGTGCGACGGCGTGGCGCGCCACAGGCGTACCAATTGCCTGTCCGGAGGACGAGCACTGACCGCCGCAGACAGGCAAACGGCGCTGATGTGACACGTCCGACGGCGTGGCGCGTCCCACGCGTACCAATTGCCTGTCCCAGATCGGTTGGTGGAGAAGCCACCGATTCTGAGCCTCAAATGGTGGGAAATCCGCCACTCGGGCGTCGCTAAGGGCGATGTGACCAGTCGGGTCGGTTCCCTATCACGCGTCCTGGAGGCCTCCCTGGTCGATCGTCGGTACATGGCGGGTCAGCGTCGCGCGCTGGACGGCGTGCGGGCCGTACCGGCGGATCGCACGATCCATCGCCACCTCCGCCTCGCGCCAGCCGCGGTCGGGGGTGTCGAGGGCGAACTGCTGGTAGGCGGAGTCGACCTCGACCAGCCCCTGAAGCCGCACACCGACCTTGCGGATCCGGGCCCGTTGCAACGCCAGGCCGTCGAAGAGGCATACGACCGCGGCGTGGATCTCGCCGGTCACATCGGTCGGGCTCGGCAGCGTCACCGAGCGGGTGAGATCGGTGAAGTCGCTCAGCCGCAGGCCCAGCACGACCGTACGACCCACCATGCCCGCCGCCCTCACCCGCGACGCCGTACGGTCCGCCATCCGCAGCAGCTCGATCCGTACCCGCGCCGGATCGTCGGTGTCCCTGCCGAACGTCTCCGACGAGCCGATGCTGCGCTCCCTCGTCGTCGCGACGACCCGGCTCGTGTCGCGGCCCCACGCGAGGTCGGCCAGCAGCGACCCCTGATGGGGGCCGAACGCGCGCTGGAGGGTCGTCTTGGGGACGTACGCGAGGTCGGCCACCGTCCGCAGCCCCAGCTGGTGGAGCTTGCCGGCCGTCGACTCCCCCACGCCCCACAGCGCCTCGACCGGCAGCGGGTGCAGGAACGCGATGACGTCGTCAGTCTCGACGGCGCACAGCCCGTCCGGCTTCGCCTGCTTCGACGCCAGCTTCGCGACGAACTTCGACGGGCCGATCCCCACCGAGCACCCGATCTGCTGCTCGTCGGCGACCAGCGACCGGACGTGCTCCCCCACCGCCTCCGGCGACCCGAAGCTGTGGATCGCCCCGCTGATGTCGCAGAACGCCTCGTCGATGCTCGTCACCTCGACGTGCGCGGAGACCGACTCGAAGATCGCGACGATGCCTTTGGACACGTCGGTGTACGTGTCGAAGTCGGGCGCGATCGCCACGAGCTGCGGGCACAACCGGCGCGCGGTCGTCGTCGGCATGCCGCTCTTCACGCCGTACTGGCGCGCCTCGTACGTGGCCGACAGCACCACCCCGCGCGTCGCGCCGCCGACGAACATCGGCAACCCGATCAGATCCGGACGGCGACGCAGCTCGACCGAGGCGTAGAAGCAGTCCATGTCGACGTGCATGACGACGCGACCAGGAGCCTGCGGCCCCTCGTACACGCTGGCGCTCGTGCCCCACCCGAACGGCATGGCCTCACCTGCCCGAGCTGTTCGGGCTGGAGTGCCACAGCTTGCGCGGCGCGTCCGCCGGGGACAAACCGCTGGGCTTCACGTCCGCGTACGGGGAGTGCACCGCGCCGCTCGCATGCACCAGCACCCGGCGCTGGCCCATGCCACCACCGCGGCCGTGCTGCTGCGCGTCGGCGGTGCCGGTCGTCTCGGCGCCGGACGAGGGCTCGAGCAGCTCCCCGACCAGGCTGTAGCCCGCAGGGACGACCGCCATCAGCTGCTCCACCGCGGCCAGCGCGGCGTCCTCGCTGCCCGTACGATCGAGCTCGGCGTCCCATGCCGACTGCAGCACGGTGAGGTCCCACGCCGCGGTGGCGCGCAGCGACCGTCCGCGCGGGCCCGTACGCCTCATGACCCCCCTGACCACGAGCAGCCAGGACGCGAAGACCGTCGCCGCGTACGGGCCCTGGACGTCCTCGAAGAACGTCGCGTCGGACAACCCCGTCGTGTCGTCGAGGGTGAGGAAGATGACGCGCCGCCCCGACCGTACGGCCGGCGTCTGCGTCGCCACCTTCACGCCTCCGACGAGCAGCTCAGCCGAGTTGCGGCAGCTCAGCAGATCGGCCGCCGGTGTGACCCCGAGCGCGGCGAACAGGCGGCGGTGACGCGCCACGACGTGGTTCGAGACGTCGATGCCGAGGATGCCCAGCTCGGCGGTGACCCGTTCGGCGTCGGTCATCTCGGGCAGGCCGGAGGCCGGTACGTCGACGGCCTCGGTCTGGAAGTCGAGCGACTGCTGCACCTCGGGGACGCCGACGGGCGCCGACGCCTGCGACTGCCGCTTCGCCAGGTCGCGCGGGTCGTCGGAGACCAGCCGCGGCATGCGCGCGGCGGCCCGGACTCCCCTGGCCCGCGTCGCCCTGGCATCCACCTTGGCCATCCGGCCGAGATCAGCCAGCGACAGCAGCAGGTCGCGCCGCGTGATCTGCCCCCGGGCGCCGACGGGCAGCGACCGCCCGATCCCGTACAACCCGTCGAACCCGCCAGCGAGGATCAGCCGCTCGACCACCGGCTGCGCCACTCCAGTGCGGTTCCAGAAATCGGTGAGCGAGCTGTACGGGCGGCCGACGACGATACGGGAGATCGCCTCGGCCGAGATGCCCGAGACGTCAGCCAGCGACATCCAGATCCCCCACGGCCTGCCGTCGGGAAGCCCCGCGCCCGGCCCGAGCCTTGCCTCGAGACCGCGCGTGTCCGCCAGCGGGGGTGCTTCGCGACGACGCCCCGGCGGGGTTGCAGGCGCAGCGACCGGTACGAGGGCGTCGCCGGCATCGAGCCGCTCCACGCGGTAGCCGCCGTCGCTGGCGTTGACGTCGAGACCGAGGATCGCGACGCCGAGCCGACGGGCCTCGTCGAGGAGAAGCCGCTTCGGGTACATGCCGGGGTCGTGCGTGAGCACCCCGGCGAGGAAGTGCGCCGGGTAGTGGGCCTTGAGCCACGCCGACTGGTACGTGGGCAGCGCGAACGCGGCTGCGTGCGCCTTGCAGAAGCCGAACGACGCGAACGAGGTGAGAATCTCCCACAGCCGCTCGACGAGCTCCGGGGAGTAGCCGTGGCGCAGCGCTCCCGGTACGAACCAGCGCCGTACGGTCTCCTGCCCCTCCAGGTCGCCCAGCGCCCGCCGCGCCTCGTCGCCCTGCGCCAGGCTGCAGCCGGTGGCGACGGCGATGAGCTTGATGATCTGCTCGTGGAAGACCACGACGCCGCAGGTCTCGGCGAGCACCGGCTCGATGTCGGGATGCGGGTAGTACGGGTCCTTCCAGCCCTGCCGGGCCTCGAGGAACGGGGTGATCATGTCGGACTTCACCGGGCCCGGCCGGAACAGCGAGATGTCGATGATGATGTCGTCGAACGTCTCCGGCGAGAACTTCGCGACGAGCTCCCGCTGACCGGGCGACTCGATCTGGAAGCAGCCGAGCGTCGCGGCCTTGGCGATCATGTCGTACGTGGCCGGGTCGTCGAACGGCGCCAGGGAGTCGATGTCGAGGTGCTCCGACTCCGTACGCTCGATCTGGTCCAGCGCATGGGCGAACGCCGACTGCATCCGGATCCCCAGCACGTCGAGCTTGAGCAGCCCGATGTCCTCGACGTCGTCCTTGTCGAACTGGCTCATCGGGTAGCCGCCGAAGCTCGCCTCGACCGGTGTGCGGTCGAGCAGGGTGGCATCGCTGAGCAGCACCCCGCACGGGTGGAGCGCGACGTGGCGCGGCAGCCCGTCGAGCGACTCGACGAGGTCGAACAGCACGTTCAGGCGGCGCTCGCCCAGACCGGCGGCGCGTAGCTCGGGCAGGTCGCGCAGTGCGGCGCGGGCATCGCGCGCCCGGATGTGCGGGAACGTCTTGGCGATCGCGTCGACCTCACCCGGCGGCAGCGACAGCGCCGCGCCCACGTCGCGTACGGCATGACGGACCCTGTACGTGTCGAGCATCGCCACGCACGCCACCCGGTCGCCGCCGAACGTGGCCAGTATCGCGTCGTACACCTCGGTGCGCCGTGCCGACTCGACGTCGAGGTCGATGTCCGGCAGCGCCTGCCGCAGCGGTGACAGGAACCGCTCGAGGATGAGGTTGTAGCGGATCGGGTCGACGCCGGAGATGCCCAGCAGGTAGTTGACGAGGCTGCCCGCACCGGAGCCACGCGCGGCGCAGCGGATGTTGAGCCCTCGGATGAGCCCTACGACGTCGGCGACGGTGAGGAAGTACGAGGCGAAGCCGAGGTGCTCGATGACCGCCAGCTCCTCGCTCAATCGCTGCTCGATCGCGGAGCCGGCCCCCGGGTACCGGTCGCCCATCCCCGCCTCGCAACGCTGCCGCAGCGCGCGGATCGCCTCGACCTGGCCGCCGCTCACCCCCAGCACGTCGAGCTCGGGAAGGTGGATCTCGCCGAGACCGATGTCGGCGCGCGGGTCGAGCGCACACGCAAGCCCCAGGTCTCGGGTCTGTCCTAGCAGCCGGTCGGCGCCACCGGCCCCCCGGCCCGCTCGTGCGGCGACCCGCTCGGCCAGGGCGACCATCGCCTCGGTGCCCTTGAGATAGCCCTCGGCGTTGCGCCGGTCGACGTTGCGCACGTCGAGCGGTACGAGCCGGCGCGCGGCATCGAGCACGTCGATCGTCATCGCCTGTCGCCGCTCGGCCATCCGTACCGCGTTGGTGAGCACCGCCGGCACCCCGTGGTCGTCGGCCAGCGCGACCATGCGTGCCGCCTGCAGCTCTGAGCCGACACCATCACCGGCCACGTCGTGGCAGGCCGGCGCGATCACCAGCGTGGCGGGAGGCAGCGCGGCGCGCCACCGGGCGAGCTCGGCGACCGCGTCGTCCACCCGCCCGTCAGCCGCGGCGAGGCCGAGCGTCGAGTCGGCGCCGAGCTGTACGACGAGGTCGCCGCCCGCTGCCGCCCGGGCGATCTGGTCGAGCGTGGCGAGCGCGGCGCCTCGCTCCCCGGTCAGGTGGACCCCCGAGACCAGCCGGCACAGCGCGGCCCAGCCCGCCTTCGACCGGGCCGTCACGACGACCCGCGGGTGGCGCGGGTCGCGCAGCTGCCCGCCACGGACCGGGTTCCGCCCGCGACGGGGATCGGGGACCACGTCGGCCGGCACAGCGAGATCGACGCCGATCACCGGGGCGATGCCTGAGCTGAGGCACGCCTTCGCGAACCGGATCGCCCCGTACAACCCGTCCCTGTCAGTGAGGCCGAGCGTGTCGAAGCCGAGCTGGGCAGCGCGGGCCACGAGTGCCGACGGGTGCGACGCCCCGTACTGCAGCGAGTAGCCCGACGCCACCCTGAGGTGGACGAACGACGTCATGAGGTTCCGGTCCGGAGCTCTCGCCGGCGACGGCGCCACGCCGAGGCGAGCCGGCGCGCGACGAGGTCGTGGAAGTCCTGCGCGTCACGCAGCAGGTCGTCGGCCTCACGCTCGCTCACCAGCGCCGTCGCCCCGGCCTGTACGAGCAGCCGCTTCTGGCGTCCGGCGGCGAAGAACGCCGCCCACTCCCCGAACTCGGGCGCGAGATGAGCGAGCACCTGCCACACGTCGGCAGGGCCGCTGCTGTGGCGCGGCCGTGCCCTGACGGCCAGCACGGTGACCGCCGTACGCATCGCCGCCAGGTGAGCAGCGAGGTAGCGATCGGCGGGGGTAGTGCTCAGCTCCGCCTCCAGGAGCGCCTGCTCCGCGCGGCGCAGGTCGGCGAGGTACGGCGGGACGGACACCAGGTCGGCGGACACGAGGTCTACGGTCTCGACAGCCATGTCGGCGCCCCTCAGTCCACGACGGCGCGCAGCCGCCAGCCGCCGGTTCCCCGGGCGTTGTCCAGCTCGTACACCCCCGGGCTGCCCGAGGCGCCCGACGCAGCCAGCACCCTCCACACCTCGTGCTCCGCGAGCAGGTCGGTCTCCTCGGACGGCAGAGGCTCGACATCGTCGCCACGCGCCGACCGGACGAGCGGCGAGTCCCACCAGGCCCCTGTCTCGAGCCACCGGGTGATGATGTCGCGGACCAGCCACAAGCGACCACGCCACACGAACTGCTCGGGGGCGGCCCTGTCCTGTCCACGCTTGACGTGGATCGGCTCGTCGTATCTCCGCATGGTCCTCTCCCTGAGTCGATTCGCCCGCGCTAAGAGCGGTGGTAGTGCAGTGTCTCGACCCTCGGAGAGACCCCGGTGTGGGCAGGGGTCGAGGTCTGCCCGCACCGAGGTCGGCCCGTATTGTCCGACCAGCTCGATCGCGGTCTTCCCCAAGTCCGTAATCGAACATCTGTTCGAACACGCCCACTATAGGCGCCCTCTGAACCGGTACGCAAGACCGTCGGCTCGCCGGGTTCGCGAGGGGCACTGGGCGGCTTCAGTCGCCTCGCGTCACCAAGGATCGCCGCGCCTGCGAATCTCTACCGACGGGCAGCTGCCGCCCCCGCACCGAGGGCTTCCTCGATCCGCGCCAGCTCCGCCGCCCCGTGAGCGGCAGAGACGAACCACGCCTCGTACGCCGACGGCGGGAGCCAGACGCCAGCGTCCAGCATCGCGTGGAAGAACCCCGCAAAGGCAGATGTGTCCTGCTTGCGGGCAGAGTCGTAGTCGAACACGGGGTCCCCGCTGAAGAACACGCTGAACAGATTGCCCGCGCGGTTGATCGTGTGGGGAACGCCAGCGTCCGTGAGCGCAGCGTCCGCGAGACCCGCCACGCGATCTGCGGTGGCGTTCAGGCGCGCATACGTGTCGTCGTCGAGAAGGTTCAGCGTCGCGAGGCCCGCGGTGGCAGCAGCCGGGTTCCCCGACAGGGTGCCTGCCTGATACACCGGACCGGCGGGTGCCAGGTTGTCCAGGACTGCAGCGGGTCCGGCAACGGCCGCCAGCGGTAGCCCGCCGCCGATCACCTTGCCGTACGTGAAGATGTCGGGAGCCCAGCCCTCGAGGGCACCTTCCAAGCCCCACCATCCCCTGGGTCCGACACGGAAGCCGGTGAGAACCTCGTCCATGATCAGCAGTGCGCCGTGCCGGGTGCACAGGTCGCGAAGACCGCGGTTGAACCCCTCTGGCGGTGGAACGACCCCCATGTTGGCCGCCGCTGCCTCGGTGAGCACGGTCGCGACCTGGTCGGGATGTGCGTCGAATACCGCGGCGACGGCCTCCAGATCGCCATAAGGGACGACGATCGTGTCCGCTGCGACACTCCGCGTAACTCCTGGCGAGTCCGGAAGGCCCAGGGTCGTGGCCCCGGATCCGGCAGCCACCAGGAACGGGTCAGCATGGCCGTGGTAGCAGCCCGCGAACTTGACGACGAGTCGGCGGTTCGTGACCGCACGGGCGAGCCGGAGCGCCGTCATCACGGCCTCCGTACCTGAGGAGGTGAACCTGACGCGCTCGACCGGTGCGACGCGATCGACGATCGCCTCGGCGAGTTCCAGCTCCGGGACCGAGGGCGCGCCGAATGATGGACTGTCCGCCACCGCTCGCTGCACCGCCGCGACCACCTCCGGGTGGGCGTGGCCAAGGATGGCGGGCCCCCAGCCGCCCACGAGGTCGACGTACTGACGTCCCTCGACATCGGTGATCCAGGCCCCCTGCGCGCGCGCCACGAAGCGCGGTGTCCCGCCCACCGCTCCGAACGCTCGCACCGGAGACGAGACCCCGCCGGGCATGACGGCACGCGCTCGATCGAACAAGGCCTCGCTCATCTGTGTATCCCTTTCGGAGAGGCGTTCGGTGTCAGCGTTCGCGCAGCCACCCGGCGACCTCGCTGGCCCAGTACGTGGCGACGATGTCTGCCCCGGCTCGGCGGACCGAGACGAGCGACTCCTCGATGGCTCTCCTCCGATCGAAGGCGCCGGCCGCAGCCGCCAGCTCGATCATCGCGAACTCCCCCGACACCACGTACGCGGCGACGGGGATGTTGACGGCAGCCCGCGTTCTCGCTACCACGTCGAGATAGCTGAGCGCCGGCTTCACCATGACGATGTCCGCGCCTTCGGCCACGTCGAGGGCCACCTCACGCACGGACTCACGCGCGTTCGCCGGATCCTGCTGGTACGTGAGCCTGTCGCCTTGCAGCGAGGACTGCACCGCCTCCCGGAAAGGACCGTAGAACGCCGACGCGTACTTGGCCGCGTATGCCAGCAGAGCGGTGTCGGTGTGGCCTGCTTCGTCCAGGGCTGCGCGGACCGCGCCGATCTGGCCGTCCATCATCCCGGAGGCACCCAGGACTGCAGCCCCCGCATCAGCGAGCACACTCGCCATCGCGGCGTACTGGAGCAGGGTGGCGTCGTTGTCGACCCGGCCACTGGCATCGAGGACGCCGCAGTGACCGTGGTCGGTGAACTCGTCGAGGCACAGGTCGGCGATGACGGGCAACCCGGGGCTGGCCTCGAGGCACCACCGAACTCCCTGCGCCAGGATCCCGTCGGGATCGAGAGCGCCGCTTCCGCTGGCGTCCTTGGTCAGGGGGACTCCGAAGACCATGACCGCCCCGATACCGAGATCGGACGCCTCCTGCACGGCGTCGATCAAAGACGATCGCGAGTGCTGTACGACGCCAGGAAGCGAGGCGATCGGACGTGGATCAGTGGCGCCCTCGGCCACGAAGACCGGCAGGACCAGGTCGGCCGGATGGAGGCGAGACTCCGCGACGAGGCGGCGAATGCCCGGCGTCGAGCGCAGCCGCCTGGGCCTGTGCACCGGATGGAACGGGTCGTGCGTCACAGGAACGCTCCCTCGATCACGGGCCTGGGATCGCTGCCAGCGCCGGGGCGCCGAGGAGCCGGGCAACAATTCGCCGCGCACCGCTCACCGGGTGCCGGTGCACTTGTGGACTCCGCGTCGAGGTAGCTCTGCAGCAGGTCCGTGAGCCCGCCGATCAGCGTCGGATGGGTACCCACCGTAGGCACGCGCGTCCACCGAAGCCCCAGCCCGCGAGCGGTTTCTGCCGCCTCCGTGTCGAGGTCCCAGATGACCTCGACGTGATCGGAGAGGAAACCGATGGGGACCACTGCCACGTCCGTGGTCCCGTCCGCGGCCAGCTCGGCAAGAGCGTCGTTGACGTCCGGCTCCAGCCACGGCGTCGCCGGCGACCCGCTACGGGACTGGTACACCAGCCGCCAGGGGGGCGTCTCGACACCGGCCTGGCGAGCGGCGCCCGCAATGGCTGCTCTCGCGACCACCAGATGCTGGGCGGCGTACATCCCTGGCTCACCGGACTCCGGCATCGGCCACAGCGGTTCTGGCCCGGACGTCCTGGCCATGGACGACGGAATGGAGTGGGTCGTGAAGAGTACGAACGGCCGCCGACCCGGCTCCGCGAGCACCGGAGCCAGCAGCTCGGCCGTGGCTTCTGCGAACCAACCGAACTCCGCGAACGGGGGCACCTTGACGACGTCCACGTCGAGTTCTGGGTGCTCAGCGAGCGCAACCCCGACGTCTTCGCGGTACTGCCGGCACGACGAGTACGACGAGTACGCGCTGGTGGCCAGCGCCAGCAGCCGATGAGCGCCGGATGCGGCCAGCTCGGCCAGGACATCGGGGACGAACGGTGGCGAGTTCCGGTTGGCCAGCACCACGGGTATGCCGTACCCCCGCTCGGTAAGGCCAGCAGCGAGCGAGTCCCGTAGTGCTCTGTTCAGTGAGTTGATCGGGCTGGCACCGCCGAGGGTGACGTAGTGCCGCCCGACTTCGTCGAGCCGGTCCGCCGGGATACCACGTCCGGCCGTCACCCGCTCCAGGAACGGACGTACCTCGTCCGGCGACTCCGGTCCCCCGAAGCCCAGCAGGAGAATCGCGTCGTACATCATCGGAGGACGTCCGCGACCTCGGCCACCGAGATGAGTCGGCCGGTATAGAACGGGATCTCGATCCGGACGTGCCGCCGGGCTCCCGAAGCACGCAGGTGCCGTGTCATGTCGACGATCTCGTGAAGGTCCGGGGCCTCCAGCGCGAGCACCCACTCCCAGTCGCCCATGGCGAACGAGGCCACCGTGTTGCTCAGGACGGTGGGGTGGTCGCGCCCCATCATGCCGTGCTCGACCAGGAGTTCCTGGCGTTCGTTCTCGGGCAGGAGGTACCACTCGTAGGACCTGACGAACGGGTACACGCACAGCCACTGCTGGGCCGGCTTCCCGCTCAGGAACGCCGGGACATGTCCCTTGTTGAACTCCGCGGGTCGGTGGATGGCGAACGCGGACCAACTCAGTTCCACGGCGCCGAGCGCCCTGCGCAGGACTCGCAGCGCCTCCTGCAACCCCTCAGCCGTCGGCCCGTGCAGCCATACCATGACATCGGCGTCCGCGCGCAGACCGGACACGTCGTACCAGCCGCGTACCGTCACGTCGTTCAGCTCGCCCACCACGCGCTGCAACTCCTCGGCGACCCCGACCTGCACGGGAGCCTTCCGCGCGAAGACCGCCCAGCAGGTGTACGTGATGCTGTCGTTGATCTCCCGGGCGGACATTCGTCTTTCGGTCATGATCTGATCCTAGGTTCGCTGGTGACGGCCGCCAGGGCGGCTTTGGCTTGGGTACGGCCGTCGGCGATGCAGTCCGGGACGCCGACGCCGTGAAGCGCCGACCCGGCGACCCGCCAACCGGAGGGCTCCAGGGCGCGGTCGACCGTGGCGACACGCGCGAGGTGCCCGACTGTGTACTTCGGCATCACCTGCCGCCAACGGCGTACCCACGTCGCGGTCGGCGCGCTAGCGGCACCGAGGACCGACCCGATGTGGCCCTGGACGGCGGACAGGAGCTCGTCGTCGGACGCCTTGGACAGCGCCCCGACCCGATCGGGTACGAACGCGCGGATGAGTACCTCCCCCTCGGGAGCCCGTCCCGCCCACTTGGCCGACGAGATCGTGATGCCGCTGACCGGAGCCGCTCCAGCTTCCAGCCACCCGTGACTTGTCACCGGTCCTGGAAAGGCTTCCCGCGGGTACGCGAGCGTCACCACTGTCGTCGACGCCACGGGGATCGCGGCGAGCGCGGCAGCCGCCTCGGGCTCAGTCTCGCCCAGTAGCCGCGCTGCCCCGGCGGGGCCTGTGGCCAGCACCACGGCGTCGGCCTCCAGCTCGTCGTCGGCCAGCAACAGTCTCGTACCAGCCGTAACCCGCTCGAGCCTTCGAACATCGGCGCCTGTTCGCAGCTCGGCGCCCTGGGCGACAAGAGCCTCCGACAGTCGTTCGACAAGGCTGCCGAGACCTTCACGCAACGTGCGGAACGGTGATCCGGCACCAGGGGTCACGCGGGCCGAGCGCCCCTGTGCAAGCGAGGCCAACATGAGCGATCGGTGGTCCCGCTCGGAGACCCGCAGCGAGGGCAGGACCGCATCCAGGGACAGCTCTTCGACCGTAGCTCCGTAGATGCCTCCGATCATGGGATCCGCGAACTTGCGTACGATCCCCTTCCCGAGGCGGCGTCCGAGGAAGTCCCCGATGGCCACATCCTCGGAGCCCAGCAGCCGGGGAAGGACGAGATCGAGACCCGCCCGAACCTTGTCCCACGGCGAGAGGATCCCGGTCCTGATGAATGGCCACATCTTGGTGGGCAGCACCATGCCCATGCCGTCCGGCAGCGGGTGCATCCGGCCACGGGAGCGAAGCTGAACCTTGCGCGTGCCGTGAGTGGCGATGATCTGGTCCTCGAGACCCAGCTCACGGATCAGCGCGAGACCGGCCGGTCGGTACGCGACGAACGAGTCCGGGCCATGTTCGACGATGCGTCCGCCGGCCCGCTCCGTCAGGATCTTCCCGCCGAGACGGTCGCTCGCCTCCAGCAGCACCACGTCCGCGCCCTGCTGCACGCCTTCCCACGCGGCTGCAAGGCCCGCGATCCCACCACCGATGACCGCCAACCTCATACGGCCACCTTCGGCTGGTACGGGCACAGCGGGTCGCTCTCCAGCGGATCACCGGTCCATGCGTACGCCCTGGCGCGCGAACCGCCGCACCACTGGCCGAACTCGCAGACGCCGCAGCGTCCCTTGAACGACGACGGGTCGCGAAGGGCGCGCATGAGCGGGGCGTCGCGGTACAGCTCGACCAAGGAGGTCTCACGGATGTTGCCGACCGCGATGGGCAGGAAGCCGGAAGGCGTCACATCACCGAGGTGGGAGATGAACACGATCCCGTTGCCGTCTCGGATCCCGAACCCGCGAGCCATCGGCCCTGCCTCGATCTGCTCACGCGTCCTACCCCCCTTCATCATGGCTTGGGCAGCGATCCGGCGGTACTGCATCGCTTCGGTCGTCTTCACCAGGAAGGGCGCCTCGCGAGCCAGCTCTCCGAGCCACCGCATCAGCTGCTCGGCCTTGCCCGGGGTCATCTCGGTCAACTGGTTGCCCCGTCCGATCGAGATCAGGAAGAACAGGCTCCATCGCTGAAGCGTCTTGTGGCTCAACAGCTCGTACACGGCAGCGAGGTCCTCGGCGGTCGTGTCGGTGACCAAGGTGTTCACCTGGACCGGCAGGCCAACCTCTGCCGCAGCGTCCAGCGCTTCCAGCGTCGCATCGAAGGTTCCCGGCACTCCACGCAGCCCGTCGTGCAGCTCCGCCGTCGATCCGTCCAACGACAACGAGATCGCCTGGACACCCTCGCGGACCAGCTCCCGCATCCGGTCGCGGGTCAGCAACCCGGTCACCGCAGGGGCAAGGGACACGCCGATGCCTCGGCTCGCCGCAGCCCGGAGGATGTCGTCGAGGTCGCCGCGTCGAAGCGGATCGCCGCCGGTGAACACGATGTGCGGCTTCGGCTCACCGAATGCGGCGAACGCGTCCAGATGCTCCTCGATCTCGGCCAACGTGAGCTCGCCTGGGGCGGGATCCGGCATGGCCGTGGCGCGACAATGTCGGCATGCAAGGCCGCAGGCGTTGGTGAGCTCCCAGTAGACGATCATCGGTGCGCGGTCGTACGCCCAGTTCTCCGGACGTACCGCGCCGATGCCATGCGGCTGAGTGGTGGTGGTCATAGCTCCTCCTCATCGGGGATTTCATGGACGTGGGCGACCAGCCGGGTCAGGACGTCCGGGTCAGTCCCAGGTGGTACGCCGTGGCCGAGGTTGACCACGTGGCCCGGGGCCGACCGGCCGCGGCGGACGACGTCCTCGACGTGCGCGGACAGCTCGTGCCAGGGAGCGCTCAGCAGTGCCGGGTCGATGTTGCCCTGCAACGGCGTGCGGCTGCCGAGCCGCACGTTCGCGTCGTCCAGGGGCGTGTACGCATCGACGCCCATGACGTCCGCCCCTGCGTCCCGCATCGTGACCAGGAGATCCGCCGTCCCCGTCCCGAAATGGATGCGCGGCAGCGCGAGATCACGGACCCCTTCGAGTACTACCGCCGAGTGGGGTGCGGACAAGTCGCGATACTCGGCGGGTGCCAGCCGACCCGCCCATGAGTCGAAGAGCTGAAGGGCACTCGCGCCGGCTTCGGCCTGGGCACGCAGGAACAACGTGGTGGTGCGGGCGACCCAGCCCAGCAGCGCGTGCCACGTCGCGGGATCGTCGCGCATCAGAGCTTTGGTTCGCGGCAGGTCCCTCGACGGGCCCCCTTCGATGAGGTAGCTCGCGACGGTGAACGGCGCGCCCGCGAAGCCGATCAGGGGCGTGTCGCCTAGCTCGGCGACCGCGAGCGCGACCGCTTCCCGGATCGGTCGCAGCGCCTCCGGGTCGAGCTCGGGCAACGAGCGGACGTCAGCGGCCGTGCGTATCGGCTGATCGACCACAGGCCCCACGCCTGCGACGATCTCAACCCCGAGCCCCGCAAGACGTACAGGCACCACGATGTCGGAGAAGAGGATGGCGGCGTCCACGTCATGGCGGCGTACGGGCTGGAGCGTGATCTCGGCCGCCAGCTCCGGATCCAGGCAGGAGTCGAGCATCGCCTTCCCCTCGCGGATGGCACGATATTCGGGCAGCGAGCGCCCGGCCTGGCGCATCAGCCAGATGGGTCGACGGCCCCGCCGTGCGCCCCGATAGGCGGTGATCAGCGACGACCCCGTCGTACGACCCGTACGCATCGGATGGTCGGGAGGAAGGGGGTGTCCGTCGGAAACCGGTCGAGACACGGCCACGGCCAGCGCACGGTCGGCTAATACCGATCCCACAGCCCGCGCGAGTTCGTCGGAATCGACCACGGGGAGGCTGACGACGTCCCATGCATGGCTGCGGGCGGCAGCGCTGGTCGTGGGGCCTACGGCGAAGACACGTACGCCCCTGGGGATCGTGGCCCATCGGGCCACGGCGTCGACCGCACTGGGGGAACGCAGGACCACGCCCATGAGGTTGCCGCCCGAGAACGCGCCCGACGACGAGGGTCGCTCGGACACGGGCACCGTCTCGTACACGACTGCCGGACGGACGTTCCAGCCAGCAGCGGCGAGCCCGCTTGTCAGCTCGGGACGCGCGATCCCGCTTGCCGGAACCAGAGCAGTCCCCGCCGGCATCTCAGTCAGGGCAGCAACGAGTCCCTCGACGCCCGACTGCCCGACAAGCTCCACGGCGAAATCGACCGACGAGGCCGTCGCCGAACCGACCGCGGCGACGCGCATCCCCCTGGCAC
>DAIPZP010000006.1:3380-16881 GCA_036782155.1 Propionibacteriaceae bacterium | reverse complement strand
CTTAGGCGGAGGTGTCGACCACGATCCGTCCGCGCAGCACGACGTAGCGGGGATGCCGGACGACGCGCAGATCCTCGCGAGGGTCCGACGTGTACGCGACGAGGTCGGCCCGCTCGCCTTCCGCGAGGCAGGGGCGTCCGAGCCAGTCCCGCGCACGCCAGGACGCCGCACCGAGTGCGAAGTCCGCCCCCCCGATGGCGCCCAGCGCCACGATCTCGTGGCCGATCCGGCCGTGCGCGCCCACACCACCGGCGTCGGTCCCCGCGTACAGGGGCACGCCCGCCTCGTACGCCTTCCCGAACGTCTCGTGGCGTCGCGCGTACAGGTCGCGCATGTGCGTCGCGTACGTCGGGAACCGGTCGGCTGCCTGATCGGCGATGCCCGGGAAGATCGCGAGGTTGTCGAGCGTGGGGACGAGCGCAACCTGGCGCTCGGCCATGGCCTCGATGGTGTCGTCGTCCAGGCCCGTACCGTGCTCGATGCCGTCGATCCCAGCATCCACGAGCTCGGCGACCGACTGCTCGCCGAAGCAGTGCGCCGTGACCCTGGCGCCCGCCGCATGGGCTGCGTCGATCGCCCGCCGCGCGGCGTCGGCGGGCCAGCTCGGTGCAAGGTCGCCGACGTCCCGGTCGATCCAGTCGCCGACGAGCTTCACCCAACCGTCGCCACGCGCCGCCTGGAGTACGACCGCGTCCACGAGCTCGTCCGGCTCGACCTCTTCGGCGAAGTCCCGCAGGTAACGCTTCGTCCGGGCCACGTGGCGGCCGGCTCGGATGATGGCAGGCAGATCCTCGCGGTCGTCGATCCAGCGCGTGTCGGCCGGTGAGCCCGCATCGCGCAGCAGGAGCGCGCCGGTGTCCCGGTCCGTGACGGCTTGGCTTTCGGCAGTGGCCTCGTCCACGGCACCGTGCGGGCCGAGACCGATGTGGCAGTGCGCGTCGACGAGGCCGGGCAGGATCCACAGGTCGCGACCGAGGGTGCGGGCGGATGCGGGGCGTGTGAAGGTGATGTGTCCATCCACGATCCAGAGATCCATGGTCTGACCCTGCGGCAGCACCGTGCCGTGCAGGTGGAGCGGCTCGTCGATGACCAGCCCGTCGCCGGCGTGGGTATGGGTGCTGCCGTCGTGGCTGTGCGTGTGGACAAGACCACCCAGCAGCTCGTGGGTGTGGAAGGGGCCGGTCATGGCGCCATTCTGTCGGGCTGGACCGCGGCCGACTACGCCCGCGGGCCCTTGTTCTTCGGGCTGAGGAGCTGCTGCATCTCCGGCGGCAGCTGGAAGTCCTTCATCGCCGCGGCGAGCTCGGCCTCGGTCGTCGGCATCTTCCCGGTGCCGAAGACGCTGGGGTCCGGCACCTTGCCCGCCACCTCCGGAGCATCCTTCGGCTGGCTGCGCTTGGCGGGGTTGCCGGAGACGCCGCGGCCCTTCTTCTTGGACGCGGGCGCCGTACGGCCCTTCTTGGCCCCTGGCCCCGCGCCGGTGAGCATGCCGCCCATGGACTGCATCATCTTGCGCGCCTCGACGAAGCGGTTCACGAGGTTGTTGACGTCGCTGACCTGGACCCCGGAGCCCTTGGCTATGCGCGCCCGGCGCGACCCGTTGAGGATCGACGGGTTGGCACGTTCGGCCGCCGTCATCGACTGGATGATCGCCTCGATCCGATCGATCTCCTTCTCGTCGATGGAGTCGATCTGCTCGCGCATCTGACCCATCCCCGGAAGCATCCCGAAGACCTTCGAGAGCGGGCCCATCCGTCGTACGGCCTGCATCTGGCCGAGGAAGTCCTGCAGGCCGAACTCGCCGCCGCTCAGGCCGAGGAGCTTGTTCGCGGCCTTGGCCGACTCCTCCTTGTCGAGGTGGCGCTCGGCCTGCTCGATGAGGGTGAGCATGTCGCCCATGTCGAGGATCCGGCCGGCCATCCGGTCGGGGTGGAAGACGTCGAAGTCGACGAGCTTCTCGCCGTTCGAGGCGAACATGATCGGCTTGCCGATGACGCGGGCGATCGAGAGTGCCGCACCGCCGCGGGCGTCACCGTCGAGCTTGGTGAGCACGACGCCGTCGAAACCGACGCCCTCTTGGAAGGCCTTCGCGGTGTTGACCGCGTCCTGGCCGATCATCGCGTCGACGACGAACAGGACCTCGTCGGGGTTCACCGCCGCCTTGATGTCGGCGGCCTGCTGCATGAGCTCGGCGTCGACGCCCAGCCGGCCGGCGGTGTCGACGATCACGACGTCGTGCAGGTGGTGGGAGGCGATCTGGATCGACTCCCTCGCGACCTCGATGGGGTCGCCGACGCCGTTGCCCGGCTGCGGTGCGTACGCAGCCACGCCTGCCTGCTGCGCGATCACCTGCAGCTGGGTCACCGCATCGGGACGCTGGAGGTCGGCCGCGACGAGCATCGGGGTGTGGCCCTGCGACTTGAGCCAGACGGCCAGCTTGCCGGCCAGCGTCGTCTTGCCCGTGCCCTGAAGGCCCGCCAGCATGATGACGGTCGGAGGCTTCTTCGCGAACCTCAGGTGCCGCGTCTCACCGCCCAGGATCCCGACCAGCTCGTCGTTGACGATCTTGACGATCTGCTGCGCGGGGTTGAGCGCCTTGCTGAGCTCTTCGGTCTTGGCCCGCTCCCGGACGGCAGCGACGAAGTCCTTGACGACGGACAGGCTGACGTCGGCCTCGAGCAGCGCGATCCGGATCTCGCGAAGGCTCTCGTCGATGTCGGCGTCGGTCAGCCTTCCCTTGCCGCGCAGCGTGCGGAAGGTCGCGGACAGGCGGTCGCTCAGGGTGTCGAACACAGGCGGTCCTTGGGTACGGAAGACGGGACCGGGCAAGCCTACTCGGTCGGCAGGGGATCTCCGGGACGGCTGCGATCGTCGAGGACGAGCTGGACGAAGACGAGATCCAGCCACCGCCCGAACTTCTTGCCCACCTGCGGCATGCGCGCCGTCTCGACGAAGCCGAGCCGTTGGTGCAGCGTGAGCGAGACGTCGTTGTCGGCCGAGAGGCCGCCGATCATCACGTGGATGCCGCGTGCGGTCGCCGCGTCGATCAGCTCGGTGAGGAGTCGGGTCCCCAGTCCTCGGCCCTGCGCAGCGGGTGTGAGGTAGACGGAGTGTTCGACCGTGAAGTCGTAGCCCGCCTTCTCCCGGAACGAGCCGTAGCCGGCGAAACCGACGACGTCACCGTCGATCTCCGCGACGAGGGTGACGTTGGGTTCGGTGCCGTGCTCAGCGAGCCAGCGGCGCCGGTTGTCGAGGGTGACGATCTGGTCGTCCCACGACGCGGTGGTCGTGAGGATGGCGTCGTTGTAGATCGCCGTGATCGCGCCGAGGTCTGCCTCGGTAGCGACCCGGATGTGGCCCTCAGTCACCGAGGACCCCGTCGACGAACTGGACAGGATCGAACGGGGCGAGATCGTCCACCCCTTCGCCGAGGCCGATCAGCTTGACCGGGACGCCAAGCTCGCGCTGTACCTGCACGACGATGCCGCCCTTCGCGGATCCGTCGAGCTTGGTGAGCACGATGCCGGTGACGTCGACCACCTCGGCGAACGTACGAGCCTGGATGAGGCCGTTCTGGCCGGTGGTGGCGTCGAGAACGAGCAGCACCTCGGTGACAGGGGCGATCTTCTCGATGACCCGCTTCACCTTGCCCAGCTCATCCATCAGGCCCGTCTTGGTGTGCAGTCGCCCAGCCGTATCGACGAGGACCACGTCCGCGCCGCTGTCACGTCCCGCAGCGACCGCCGTGTACGCGACCGACGCGGGGTCGGCCCCTTCAGCGCCCCGTACGGTCTCGACGCCGACCCGGTTCCCCCACGTCGTGAGCTGCTCGGCGGCCGCGGCCCGGAACGTGTCGGCAGCGCCCAGAACCACCGTGCGGCCCTCGGCGACGAGGACGCGCGCGAGCTTGCCTACGGTCGTGGTCTTGCCGGTGCCGTTGACGCCGACGACGAGCACGACGCCGGGGACATCGTCCCCGTCCGGCCCAGTGGCCCCGACCGTATGGACTGTCCGGTCCATCTGCGGACCGACGAGCTGGACCAGCTCCTCACGCAGCACGTCGTGGGCCTTCGCCCGATCCACCACGCCGTCGACGGCGAGCCTCTTCCGCAGCGCCGAGGTCAGCTCGGTGGCCGGTCCTACGCCGAGGTCGGACGTGATGAGCGTCGCCTCGAAGTCTTCCCAGGTCGCCTCATCGATCCGGTCGTGCGCGAGCAGATCCGCCAGGCCACGAGCGAGGGCGTTCTGACTGCCGGCCAGACGGCGACGCAGTCGCACCAGCCGGGAGGCGGGCGCCTCAGGCACCTCAAGGGCGGTGGCGGCCTCCGCGGCGGTAGCCGGTGCCGTTATCGCAGTCTCGGGAGGCTCTTCAGCCTGCGCGGGCGCTGCCGGCGTCAGCCGCGGCCGCTCCTCGACGGGCGGCAGCGCGTTGCCCCGCGCGCGGATGACGAAGAACGCTGCCAGCGCGACGACGATGAGGACGGCAACGATGGCAAGCCAGTAGACCGGATTCACGCGGTCATCCTACGGGGGGCCGAGAGCCCAACACCGAGACCGAGGCTCGCCTGCGGCGGTTCAGCGACGCGCGTCGAGAAGTCGGAGCAGCGCCTGGGGCGGTTCGGCGTCACCGTTGAGGTGGGCAGCGGTGCGCCTCATGATCGCCGCGAACCTCGTCCCGGTGATACGGCTCCCCTTGTCGGCGATACCTACGGTCACCACGAGCACGAGGCCCACGATGATCGCAAGGACGACCGTCATCGCGACGATTGCGGAGAGCATGACAAAACCTTTCGCAGGGGAAAGCACGACCAGTCTGGCGCGCCGTTGAGTGAGGATCACGGCGCCACGCCGCCGGCTAGTTGCCGTCGTCGCGGAGTCGTTGAGAGATGACCGCCGACACCCCATCCCCACGCATGGTCACGCCGTAGAGGGCGTCAGCGACTTCCATCGTACGCTTCTGGTGAGTGATCACGAGCAACTGTGAGGTTGCTCTCAGCTCCTCGTAGATCTCCAGCAACCGGCTCAGATTCGTGTCGTCCAGCGCCGCCTCGACCTCGTCAAGGATGTAGAAGGGGCTCGGCCGAGCCTTGAACAGACTGACGAGGAACGCGACCGCCACCAGCGACCGCTCGCCGCCCGAGAGCAGCGACAGCCGCTTGATCTTCTTGCCGGCCGGGCGAGCCTCGACCTCCACGCCGGTGGTGAGCCACTCCCCCGGCTCGGTGAGGATGAGTGCGCCCTCGCCCCCGGGAAACAGCCGTGAGAAGATTGCCTCGAACTCCCGCGCCACGTCCTCGAACGCCTGCGCGAACACCTCCCGCACCCGGGAGTCGACCTCGTCGACGATCTCGAGCAGGTCCTGCCTCGTACGTCGCAGGTCTTCGAGCTGGTTCGACAGGAACGCATGGCGCTCCTGCATGGCGTCGAACTCCTCGAGGGCCAGCGGGTTCACCCTGCCGAGCACCTGCAGGTTCCGCTCCGCCACCCGAAGCCTCCGCAGCTGCTCGTCGCGCACGTACGGGACGGGGTCGGGGGTTTCGTCGTCCGCCGTCAGCGGCAGGCCGTCGTCGGTGACCAGCACCGGTACGAGCTGGTCGGGTCCGTACTCGGCCATGAGTGTCGCCGGCTCGATGCCCACCTCGGCGAGGGCACGTTCCCCGAGGGCCTCGATCCGCATGCGCTGCTGGGAGCGGGCGAGCTCGTCGCGGTGGGCGCTGTCGACCAGCCCTTCGAGCTCCTTGGCCAGGTGACGTACGGATGCCCGCGCGTGCCCGAGCTGCTCGTTCGCCTCGGCCCTGTCCCGGTCGGCGGAGTCGCGTTCGGCGGCGATCGCCGCGCGCGAGACCTCCAGGCGCCGCAGGAGATACGAGGCCGCCTCGTGGACCGCCTTCGCCGTCTCGCCTTCACGCCGCAGCTGGTCGCGACGCGCCTCGGCACGCGCTCTGGCCTGCCGCTCCGCCTGCGCGGCCGTACGCAGGGACTCCGCACGCCCGGCGGCCGCGCGGCTGCGCTCCTCGACCGTACGGAGCGCGAGGCGGGCCTCCATCTCGGCCGACCGCGCCTTCCGGGCTGCCTCAGCCAGCGCGTCCCGCTCGGTCGGATCCGGCTCGGCCAGCTCTCCCTCTGTGGACGCAAGGTCGAGCCGGGCCGACATCTCGTGCAACGCGGCGTGGTCGCGGGACTTTGACGCCTCAGTCTCGGCGACCTGCGCGTCGAGGCGTTCTGCTTCTCCCCGTGCGGCCCGGGCGGTCTGGTTGAGCTGGCCGAGCTGTTCGGCCAGGGCGTTCTGCTGCGCGTCCGACTCGTTGAGCCTGGCCAGTGCGACATCCAGTCGCCCTTGCGCCTCCGCGAGGGTCGCGGTGACCGACGTCACGGCGAACCCCAGACGCTCGACCTCATGCTGCGCCGCGGTGAGCTGCTCGGCCGCCTCGTCGACGGCCGCCTGGACCTGGATCACGCTCGGCCTGGCTCCTGACCCGCCGCTCGCGAACCACTCCGACAGGACGTCGCCGTCGCGCGTGACCGCCGTGACGTCTGCGAGCTGCCGTACGAGAGCGCGCGCAGCGTGGAGGTCGTCGACGATGGCGACCTTGCGGAGCAGCCTTCGAAGAGCGCCGTGGACCAGCGCCTCTGCCGTGACGATGTCGATCGCGTACCGGGCTCCGCGCGGCAACGTGGGCCACGTCTCGCCCGCGTCCTTCGCGCCGCCCACGAGCATGCCCGCTCTGCCGAGATCCTCCGCCTTGAGATGGGCGAAAGCGCCCAGTGCGGCGTCCAGATCGGTGACCGCCACCGCGTCCGCAGCCGAGCCGAGCGCCGCCGAGACCGCTGCCTCGTAGCCCGGTTCGACGGTGATCAGCGCGGCGACCGAGCCGAGCAGGCCATCGACGGTCTCCGTCGCGGCGAGAAGATGGCTCGAAGCGCCCTCTCGCTCCAGTCCGGACTTCAACGCGTCGAGCCGGGCGGTGAAGGCCGCACGCAGCTGCGCCGCCTCCCGCTCCTGGTCCCGCAACGCGGACAGTTCCTCGGTGGCCCGAGTGAGCGCCGCCTCGGCGGCTTCGTACTCGGAGTCGAGGCCGATCTCGCCTTCATCCAGCCCGGCGACGTTCGACTCCAGCGCCTGGAAGGCCCTCGTCGCTTCGTTCGCGCGCGCCAGTGCGGCATCGCGAGCGACCGTCAGGCGCGACATCTGCTCGGCGGCATTCTCCGTACGACTCCGCAGCGAGCCCACCTGACCGGTCAGCCTGGCGAGACCCTCGCGTCGATCCGACGCGGCCCGTACGAGGGCGGCGAGGCGTGACTCGGACTCGGCGTGCTCCTGCTCGGCAGCCATCCGCCGCTCGGTCGCCTCCGCGAGGGCCCGCTCGCCACGAGTGACCTCGGCGCGAAGGCCCTCCTCCGCGCGGGCTTCCGTGGCGGCCTCGGCCTCGAGCGCATCGGGATCGCGCCCCGGCCGTCCGTCGATCGGCAGCTCATCGGCGTGCCGGATACGTTCGGCCGCGATCGAGATCGTCGACGTGATCCGCTCCCGGAGGCCCGCGAGCCCGTACCAGGTCTCCTGGGCCGACTGGAACCTCGGCTGAGCGGCGGCCAGGTCACGCTCGGCCGACTCCTCCTCCTCGCGCACCTCCGCGAGCGCGGTCTCCACACGGGTGCGTTCGGCGACCAGCGCCGCCTCGTCGGCCAGCTCCGCGTCCAGCGCAGTCGTCGCCTGGGCGAGGTCGTCCGCAAGCAGGCGAGCCTTGGCATCGAGGAGCTCGGCCTGGATGATGGACGCCTTCCGCGCCACCTCTGCCTGCCGGCTCAGCGGCTTGAGCTGGCGGCGGATCTCCGAGACGAGGTCCGCCAGCCGGTTCAGGTTGGCCTCGGTCGACTCGAGCTTGCGGAGCGCCTTCTCCTTGCGCTTGCGATGCTTGAGGACCCCTGCCGCCTCCTCGATGAATCCGCGGCGCCCCTCAGGCGTGGCAGAGAGGATCGCGTCGAGCTGGCCCTGGCCGACGATGACGTGCATCTCCTGGCCGATGCCGGAGTCGCTGAGAAGCTCCTGGACGTCGAGCAGACGCGAGGCGTGGCCGTTGATGGCGTAGTCGCTGCCACCGTTGCGGAACATCGTGCGCGAGATGGTGACCTCGCTGTACTCGATGGGCAAGGCACCGTCGGTGTTGTCGATCGTCAGCAGGACCTCCGCGCGACCCAAGGGTGCACGGTTCGCCGTACCGGCGAAGATGACGTCCTCCATCTTGCCGCCGCGCAGCGACTTCGCGCCCTGCTCGCCCATGACCCACGCGAGCGCGTCGACGACGTTGGACTTGCCGGAGCCGTTCGGACCCACGACGCAGGTGATGCCCGGCTCCAGGTTCAGGGTGGTCGAGGACGCGAACGACTTGAACCCGCGCAAGGTCAGGCTCTTGAGGTACACGGGCAGGACTTTATCGCCGAATGCTTACATGCCTAGACGAGGTTCTCGCCGTGATGGCGCCGACGGACCGCTTGGAACGTCCACAGCTTGTTGACGATGAAGTTCACCGGCATCACGAGGACGATCTGAATCATCTGCGCCCAGTACAGCCTGCGCCGCCAGAACGGCGTGCCGTCGACGAAGAAGTTGCTCGACAGGTAGACCGGCGAGGCGGGGTTGCGCAGCGCCACGAGGATGCCGAACCCGACGAGCTGCGCCGCTGCGCCCACCAACAGGAAGGGCAGGTATTCCTTCATGAACGGTGCGCGGTTGACCGAGCGGAACGTCCAGTGCCGGTTCCAGACGAAGTTGAAGATGTTCGCGCCCACGAAGGCGACGAGCGCGTACAGCAGGTAGAAGCGGACGCTGAAGTCGGTGGCAGGGATCCGGAACACCGGGTCGTAGTCGTGCACATGGCCGATGTGGGTGCCGATCTGGGCGCAGATCGCGACGATCACCATGTTGACGGCGACGCCGGCGCCTCCGATGAGCCCGAACTGCACGAACTGGCGCAGGGACCGACGGTGGCGGGCGAAAGCCGACGGGATGGTCACGGTCGTGCCAGCCTAGCGGGTGGCTTCTGGCACGACGGACACCGATACGACGAGCGATTCGCGAAGGCCTCCCGCACGACCAGGCGGCCGCACCGACGGCACGGCAACCCTTCCCGTCCGTACACGTCCAGCGACCTCTCGTGGTAACCGGACTCGCCGTTGACGTCCACGTACAACCGGTCGAACGACGTGCCGCCTTGGATCAGCGAGTCGGCCATCACGTCGTGCGCGTGCCGAAGCAGCCCCGCGACCTTTCGTACGGTCACCTCAGAGCTCGGCGTGTCGTAGTGGAGCCGGGCCCGCCACAGGGACTCGTCGGCGTAGATGTTGCCGATGCCCGACACGAGCGTCTGGTCGAGGATGAGGCGCTTGATCCCCGCGTGCCTACGCACGATGCGGCGCGCCACGGCGACGGGATCGAACCGTGGGTCGAACGGGTCGAGCGCGATGTGCGCGACCTCCGGCGGCAGGTCGGCACCTCCCGGGCTGAGCCACACGCCACCGAACATCCGCTGGTCGATGAAGCGCAGCTGACGGCCGTCGTCGAGGTCCCACACCACGCGGGTGTTCGGCTGCAGCGGTGCGTCCGGCAGGTCGCTGCGGAACTGTCCGCTCATTCCCAGGTGGGCAACGATCGCGTCGCCGCCGTCGAGCGGCAACCAAAGGAACTTGCCACGGCGCCGAGGCTCGGCGAACGTGCGTCCGACGAGCACAGACTCGAAGTCGCTTGGGCCGGCGGGATGACGACGTACAGGTCGCGGGTGCAGGACGCGGGCCACGACGATGGTGCGGCCGGTGATGATTCCAGCGAGACCCGAACGTACGGTCTCGACTTCGGGTAGCTCAGGCACCGACCCCGCCGACGATGGCGGCGGTCTGCTTGGCGTCGGAGAGGGAGTTGAACGCGGAGGCGGCAGCCTCCTGCTCGGCCTGCTTCTTGTTGAGGCCGCGGCCCGGCCCGTACCGCTCCTCGCCCAAGACCGCGTACGCCTCGAACCGCTTGTCGTGGTCGGGGCCCGATTCGCTGACCTGGTAGCTGGGGACGCCCTTGGAAAGCATGGCGGAGAGCTCTTGAAGGCTGGTCTTCCAGTCGAGTCCGGCACCGAGCGTCGCCGCGTCCTCGACAACCGGGTCGAACAGTGCGTGGACGAACTGCCCCGCGGCGCCGATGCCGTGCTGGAGGAAGACCGCCCCGATCACGGCCTCCAAGGTGTCGGCGAGGATCGACGCCTTGTCACGACCGCCCGTGGTGGCCTCGCCACGACCCAGGAGAAGTTCGCGACCGAGCCCGAGCGAACGGGCGACCATCGCGAGCGACTGAGCGTTGACCACTGCGGCCCGCAGCTTCGCGAGGATGCCCTCCGGCTCGTGCGGGAAGGAGACGTAGAGGTGCTCGGTGACGACGACACCCAGGACGGCGTCGCCGAGGAACTCGAGCCGCTCGTTCGTGGGCACACCACCGTTCTCGTACGCCCAGCTCCGGTGCGTGACGGCAAGCCGGTACAACTGGGGGTCGAGATCGATTCCCAGTTGGTTGAGTACGGCGAGAACCTGGCTCATGGGCCCCGTTCTCAGACCTCAAGCACCTGCCGGCGGGTGCCCTTGGCCCCGTACTGGCCACACGTCGGGCACGCGGTGTGGGGCAGGTGCAGGGCCTTGCACGCCGGGTTGCTGCAGGTCGCGAGGGTCGGCACGGCGGCCTTCCACTGCGACCGGCGAGAGCGCGTGTTGCTGCGCGACAACCGCCGCTTGGGAACTGCCATCAGATAACTCCTCGTCCGGACCAGGCGCCATGCCTGGCGATACTGCTATTCCTGCGTAGCCGACCATTGCTGCAGATCGCCCCATCGGGGATCCACGTCGTCGTCGTGACCATGGTCAGGATCGTCGTTGAGATCTGCTCCGCAGACCGGGCAGATGCCCTGACAATCCTCGGTACACAGCGGTGCGAACGGCAAGTCCAGCACCACGGCGTCCCGGAGGACCGGCTCGAGGTCGATACGTTCTCCCTCGTTCCGTGCCGCCTCGTCGTCGGGTTCGTTACCCGGGTAGTAGAACAGCTCCTGGATGTCGATCTCCATCGAATCGGAGATCGGCTTCAAGCAGCGTGTGCACTCCCCGGCCAACGCGACCACTGCGGTCCCGGTGACCAGTACCCCTTCGCCCACCGCCTCGAGCCTGAGTTCGAGCTCGACCGGTGAACCTTCGGGTACACCGATGACACCGATCCCGAGATCCGCTGGCGCCTCAGCGGTACGACGAAGATCCTTCATCGTCCCAGCCGACCTCGCCAGCTCATGGGTCTCGATGACGAGACTGGAGCGCAGGTCTGGCTGACGACGGTGAGTCATCTCGTACCCCTTCGACTTCCCGGACGGGTTTGGTGACACCGACAGGCAACCTTACCTGCCCGTACATGGCTTGTGCCAATCGGCGAGGGCCGTCGCCTGGCGTGTGTCAGATGCTCGGCAGCGCCACGACGTCGCTGTCGTCGAGCTTCGACCGCTTGGCCAGCTGCTCGCGCATCAGCACGACCTGGGTCGACGTCTTCTGGAGGGACGCCTCGAACTCCGCCAGCCGGCTGTCCGCGTACATGTCGGCCTCCATGCGGATCTGTCGCGCCTCTTCGTCCGCCTGGGCATGGATCGCTACGGCGTACTCGTTCGCTTGACGCGCCACCCCCGACACACCCGCGATCTCCTTGGCCTCGTTGCGTGCGTTCTCGATGATCTCGGTGGCCTGCTCGCGCGCATGGGCGTGCGCCGTGAACTGCTCGCTGATGACGGTACGTGACCGCTCGATCTCCTCAGGCAGGCCGGCAACGATGCCGTCGATGAGGCTCAGCACCTCGACCCGGTTGACCATGCAGCTCGCCGACATCGGTACCTGTCGCGCGTCGACCACGATGGACCTCAGCCTGGCCAGGTCCTTCTCGGTCCTGGAGAACTGGTCCTCCTCGGCGCCCGGCGCGTTGCTCTCAGTCATGTGCCCTCCTCGTGGCAAGTCGCTGGGCGACGACGGCGGGCACGTACGGTGCCACGTCACCGCCCAACGTTGCGACCTCTCGCACCAGTGTGCTGGATACGTACGACCACTGTGCGGCGGCAGGCAGGATCACCGTCTCGATTCCGGTCAGGGAATGGTTCATGCGGGCCATGCCGACCTCGAAGTCGAAGTCCGTCGCCGCCCGGGCGCCCTTCACCACGGCGCCCACGTCGTGGATCCGGCAGAAGTCGACGAGCAGTCCGCTGAGCGCCTCGACGGTGACACCCTCGATGTCAGCGGTGGCCTCTCGCACGAGCTCCAGCCTCTCAGCGGGTTCGAACAGATACCTCTTGCTCGAGTTGGCACCCACCGCGACGACGACCTCGTCGAAGATCGCCCGGGCCCGCCTGATCACGTCGAGATGACCGTTCGTGATGGGGTCGAACGACCCCGGCACGACTGCTCTCACTGTCCCGCCTTCCTCGTGGCGTAGTGGATCGTCGTCTCACCGTAGCGGCGAGCCCAGATGTCATCCAGCTCGGGCGGGAGAACCGGCTCGGGCGTACGGCTGGACCGTTCGATCACGAGCAGCCCGTCAGCCGCGAGCCAGCCTCGATCCAGGATGGAGCCGACCACGGCCGAGAGCTCCTCATCGGCGAGTGCGTAGGGCGGGTCGAGCCACACGATGTCGTACGGATCGTCGGCCGCATGAACGAGGAAACCGTTCACTGACGACGTCGTGACCTGCACACTCGCCCCCACATGCTCGGCGTTGCGGCGGGCGACCGAAGCGACCTTCGCGTCGCGTTCGACGAGCCGTACGGGGCCGGCGCCGCGGCTGGCCGCCTCGATCGCCACCCCTCCGCTGCCTCCGTACAGGTCGAGGAAGCCGACGCCCGACAGCGCCTCGTCACCGGCGGCATCGCCGGTTCCGCACCAGGAGACCAGTGAGGAGAAGACCGCTTCACGCACGCGATCGCTCGTCGGGCGTGTCCGGTCCCCCGGAGGAGCCGCGAGTCGTTGCCCTCTGAATCGTCCAGCGATCACCCTGCCCACAGACCTCAGGGTAGGGGCGTGTTTGAATTGGCCATGGCCGAATCCACGAACCCTGTGACCGTCCTCGACGAGAGTCGCTGCTGGGACCTTCTCGCCGGCCAGGAAGTCGGCCGATTGGCAACCGCAGTCCAGGGCATGCCGGAGATCTTCCCCGTCAACTTCGTCGTCGATGGTGAGGGCGTCGTCTTCCGCACCGCCGAGGGCTCGAAGCTGGTCGAGCTCGTCATCAACGAACAGGTGTGCTTCGAGGTGGACGGCTGGAACGACAACGTCGGCTGGAGCGTCGTCATCAAGGGCTCGGCGGCGATCGTCCCGAACGGTGAGGAGCAGTCGCGGGCCGAGGCACTGCCGCTGCGTCCCTGGGTTCCGACGGTGAAGACGAACTTCGTACGCATCACGGCCGCGGAGATCACGGGCCGCCGCTTCGAGTTCGGTCCCGACCCGCTGC
>DAIPZP010000006.1:0-3280 GCA_036782155.1 Propionibacteriaceae bacterium | reverse complement strand
CCCTCGGCGAGCCGCTCGATCTGCGTGACGTAGTCGCGAACACCCGGATCGGTGAGCTGCGGATCTCGCTCGACCACCTGCTCAGCGAGGGTGCGAGCCAGAGCGATGTCCTCTGCGTGTTCCAGCACGCGCAGCAGGCGCAGGCTCGATCTCGTGCCAGACTGACTGCTCCCGAGGACGTCACCCTCGCGGCGCTGCGAGAGGTCGACCTCGGACAGTACGAACCCGTCGCGGGTCGATGCGACGGCGTTCAGCCGTTCCCTGGCGTTGGTGCCCTCCTCCGCCGACGTGAGCAGGAGACACACGCCGGGATGGCTGCCTCGGCCGATACGACCGCGGAGCTGATGGAGCTGCGAGATGCCGAAGCTCTCGGCGTCGCAGACCACCATCACCGAGGCGTTCGGCACGTCGACGCCCACCTCGACGACGGTCGTGGCGACCAGGACGTCCAGCGCGCCCGCGGCGAACCGGCGCATGACGTCCGCCTTCTCGTCGGCTGCGAGACGTCCGTGCAGCATGCCGACCTTGCACGCAGCGAGCGGGCCAGAGGACAGTTTCTCGTACATCTCCTCCACCGAAGCGCCGCCTGCGTCGTCCTTGGCGGTGATGCGCGGTGTGATGACGAAGGCCTGACGCCCCTGCGCGACCTCTTCAGCGACCCGCTGCCACGCGCGATCCACCCAGGCCGGGCGGGTCACCTGGTCGACGACGGTGGTCGTCACGTCAGCACGGCCGCCGGGCAGCTCGGTGATGGTCGACACGTCGAGGTCGCCGAACACGGTCATCGCGACCGACCGTGGGATGGGTGTGGCGGTCATGACGAGCACGTGTGGATGCTGGTCGGCGCGCACTCCGAGAGCGTTGCGCTGCTCCACGCCGAACCGGTGCTGCTCGTCGACGACCACCAGGCCGAGATCGGCGAAGTCGATGCGCTGGTCGAGCAGGGCGTGGGTGCCGATGACGACGCCAGCGGCTCCCGACGCGATCTTGTCGAGCAGGTCACGTCGCTGGGACGCAGGCGTCGACCCGGTGAGGAGGACGACGTCGGTTGCCATCTCCGGAGCGCCCAGAGTCGCTCCGGCACCCAGGTCGCCGAGCAGCTCCCGTACGGTCGCGAGGTGCTGCTGGGCGAGCACCTCCGTGGGCGCCAGCAGCACCGCCTGGCCGCCCCCGTCAACCACGGTGAGCATGGCCCGCAGCGCCACCACGGTCTTGCCCGAGCCGACCTCGCCCTGGAGCAGCCGCTGCATCGGCCGGGTGCGGTCCAGCTCCGCGAAGATCACCTCGCTGACGGCCTGCTGCTGCTCGGTGAGGACGAAGGGCAGCCGGGCGTCGAACGCGTCGAGCAAACCGGAGGTACGGCGCGGCCTGGGCCGGGCGCGATGCAACCGGGAATCCGCGCGGCGGTAGGCCATGGCCACCTGCGTCGCGAACGCCTCGTCGAAGATGAGTCGCCGACGACCCGCGGCGTGCTCCTCCCGGCTCGTCGGAAGGTGGACCGCGCGGCACGCCGCCTCGAAGTCGATGACGTCGGCCGCGTCGCGTACCCACTCCGGCAACGCGTCACCGAGGCCGGCGATGTGGTTGATCGCCAGCTCGGCGCACTCGGAGATCGTCCAGGTCGGCAGTTTCGACGACTGCGGGTAGAGCCCGATGTAGCTCGACTTCATCACCTGACGAGCGACGCGCATGCTGTCCGCACTGCCGATGTAGCCGTCAGCTGTGTCCATGGCGAACGCGGGGTGTGCGAGCTGCGGTCGGTCACGGAACCAGCCGAGCTTGCCGGCGAAGATCCCCCGCTCGGAGCGGCTCAGGAGCTTCTGCCAGTAGTCGATCATGTGCTTCTTGCCGAAGAATGTGACGTCGAGGAAGCCTGTGCCGTCCGTGAGCCGTACCTCGAGGCGCAGTCGGGAGGGATCCCCCGCCGGCTTCAGCGAGGCGATCCTCGCCATGACCGCCACATAGTCGTCGACCACGCCGCGGCGGTAGTCGTCCATGAGCTGCGACAGGTCGGTGGTGTCCGTGCCGCTCATGAGGTGACGCGGCATGTGCCGCAGGACGTCGTGAACGGTCCGGATACTCAAGACCTCGAACGCCTTGCCGGTTTTGTCGCCGACCAGGCGCGTCACGGGCTCCTCGAGAGCCCGGAACACCGGTGTCTGCCACACGTCCGCCACGAGCCCAGCCTAGGGAACCTGACCGACAAGTCGGCGGATCACTCGGGGTCGGGGAAGAATATCTCGTCCAAAGGGAGCCCGAAGGTGCGCGAGATGCGGAACGCCAGCGGCAGGCTGGGGTCGTACTTGCCGGACTCGAGCGCGTTCACGGTCTGCCGTGAGACGTCGAGGGCGTTCGCCAGGTCAGCCTGCGTCAGGCCGTCGCGCGCCCTGAGCTCCCGCAGTCGATTCCGCATCAGTTGTAGCGCCTCCGCACGATGATCCCACCCGCGATCCACCACAGCGCGTACACGGCCCAGACCCAGGTCCAGTTGAGCTGAGGGGCACCGACGAACTGCATCAGTCCGTACGTGAAGGTCGTCACGGACCCTCCCGCGAACCCAATGGCGAGTGCCTCCACCGTCGACTTCGACTGGAACTCATCGGCCTCGCGCAAGTAGCCGACGACTGCCCAGACGATCGCGAAGAGGGCAGGGACCGGGAGGGCCATCGCCGCGAAGCGCCACGGGGAGGACCCGGCCCACTGCGCGAGGAAGATCGCGAGGAAAAGAAGGACCATGTAGGCGCCCATGGAGGCGCCGAACCGGATCGCGTACCGGCGGGATGCTGTGGTCGCCATCTCAGGACACCGCCAGCACGAGGATCGGCAGACCGAGCCCGAGGACGTCGATGAGCCAGTGGGCGAAGACCAGGGGTGCGAGACGCTTCAGCCAGAGGTAGAGCGCCCCGAGAACCAGACCGACGAGGATCGTGCCCAGCACCCTCGCGACCACAGCCTGCACACTGCCGAGAGCGAAGGCGGAGTGCTGGAGACCAAAGAAGACTGCGACGACGACCACACTGCCGACACGCCCGAGACGCGCCTGGAACCGGGGCTGGAGGTAGCCGCGGTAGAGGGACTCCTCCGCCAGGGCGATGGTGGCCGGCATGACGAGGATCGCCCACAGCCCGTACCAGAGGGGCGGCCGGACGGTGGCCCTGCCGACCGGTGGTGGGCCTTGGTAGACGGACAGATTGGCGACGTACGCGGCGACGACGAAGGCCACGAGGAGGATCGCGAACGCGAGCAGCCCCCAGAGCAGGTTCTTGCCGATGGGGCGGGG
>DAIPZP010000005.1:0-16950 GCA_036782155.1 Propionibacteriaceae bacterium | reverse complement strand
CTGTTCGTGGTGACGGTGATCATCGCCTACGTCTACGTGGTCCGCCGTGGCGGACTGACATGGGAATGAGGTGAGCTGAATGGGTATCGAGGACAAGCTCCCGTCCGGAGTTCTGCTGACGACCGTCGAAGGCGTCATCGGTTGGCTGAGGCAGGCGTCGTTCTGGCCGGCCACGATGGGCCTGGCATGCTGCGCGATCGAGATGATGGCGTTCGGCGCCCCTCGCTTCGACGCCGGTCGCTGGGGGCAGGAGGTCTTCCGCGCCTCGCCCCGTCAGGCCGACCTGCTCATCGTGTCGGGCCGCGTGAGCCAGAAGATGGCTCCGGTCATCCGTCAGGTGTACGACCAGATGCCGAACCCGAAGTGGGTCATCTCGATGGGCGCCTGCGCCTCGTCGGGCGGCATGTTCAACAACTACGCGATCGTCCAGGGCTGCGACCACATCGTGCCCGTCGACGTGTACCTGCCGGGCTGCCCGCCGCGGCCGGACATGCTCATCGACGCGATGTTCAAGCTCCGCAAGGGCGACGTCGCCCACCACGCGATCGGACCCAACCGCATCGCTGAGGACGAAGCCGCCGAGCAGGCCGCTCTCATCGCGCCGAGCACGCTGGAGATGAAGGGCCTCATGCGATGACAGAGCCGAACGCCTCCGACCTCGCCGAGGTCCCCGCCGGCACGTCCGCCGAGCAGCGCGTGACCCGCAAGGGCATGTGGGGACAGGGCTCGGGCGACACGTCCGGCTACGGCGGCATCGTGCGCTCCTTCGAGCGGTTCCCGCGCACCGACCGTCCGTACGGGTCGTACTTCGACGAGATCGTCGACCGGCTCCACGGCCTCCTGCCGAGCGTCGACCTCGACCATGTGGTCGTCGCCCACGACGAGCTGACGATCTTCGTACCGAAGGCCGACCTGCTCGACGTGCTCACGGCCTGTCGCGACGACGCCCTGCTGCGCTTCGAGGTGTGCGTGTCCGTGTCGGGCATCCACTTCCCGGATCTGGTGGGGGAGGAGCTGCACGCCGTCTACCACCTGCTCTCGATCACCCACAACCGTCGCGTACGGCTCCAGGTCACCTGCGCCGACGCCGACCCGCACATCCCCAGCGCCGTGCCGACCTACCCGATGACCGACTGGCACGAACGTGAGACGTACGACATGTTCGGCATCATCTTCGACGGCCACCCCGCGCTGACCCGGATCCTGATGCCCGACGACTGGGAAGGCTTCCCGCAGCGCAAGGACTACCCGCTCGGCGGCATCCCGGTCGAGTACAAGGGCGCGGTCGTGCCGCCCCCGGACCAGCGGAGGAGCTACTCATGACGGACGAGTCGGTCGGCACCGTCTACGTCGCCCAGGGCGGCGACTGGGACGACATCGTCCGCGGCCAGGCGGACCGCGGCGACGAGAAGATCGTCATCAACATGGGTCCCCAGCACCCGTCGACCCACGGCGTGCTCCGGCTGATCCTCGAGATGGACGGCGAGACCGTCACCTCGCTGCGCCCCGGTATCGGCTTCCTGCACACCGGCATCGAGAAGAACATGGAGTACCGCACGTTCGCGCAGGGCTCCACGTTCGTCACCCGCATGGACTACGTCGCCCCGATCTTCAACGAGGTCGCGTACTGCCTGGCCGTCGAGAAGCTCCTCGACATGAAGGTGCCGGAGCGGGCCGATGTCATCCGTGTGCTGTTCATGGAGCTCAACCGGATCGCGAGCCACCTGGTCGCGGTCGGTACGGGCGGCATGGAGATCGGCGCGCTGACGATGATGACCATCGGCTTCCGTGAGCGCGAGATGATCCTCGACTTCTTCGAGGCCGTCTGCGGCACCCGCATGAACCACGCGTACATCCGTCCCGGCGGCGTCGCCATCGACCTGCCCGACGACGGTCTGCCGCGGCTCAAGGGCGTCATCGACTGGCTGCACAAGCACCTGTGGGAGTACGGGGCGTTCTGCAACGAGAACCCGATCTTCAAGGGCCGCATGAAGGGCGTCGCAACGCTCGACCTGACCCAGTGCATGGTGTACGGCGCCTCCGGCCCTGTGCTCCGTGCTGCGGGTTACCCGTGGGACCTGCGCAAGTCGCAGCCGTACTGCGGCTACGAGACGTACGACTTCGACGTCATCACGTGGGACACGAACGACGCGTACGGACGGTTCCGCATCCGGCTCGCCGAGATGTTCGAGTCGCTCAAGATCGTCGAGCAGTGCTACGACCGGCTCGAGGCGACCACCGGCCAGCCGGTCATGGTCGAGGACCCGAAGTACGCCTTGCCCGGGCAGCTCACGGTCGACGCCGACGGCCAGGGCAACTCGAACGAGCACATCAAGCACATCATGGGCTCCTCGATGGAGGCCCTGATCCACCACTTCAAGATGGTCACCGAGGGCTTCCGGGTGCCTGCCGGCCAGGCGTACGTCGCGATCGAGTCGCCCAAGGGCGAGCTCGGCTGCCATGTCGTCTCCGACGGCGGCACGCGACCGTACCGGGTCCACATGCGCGACCCAGGGTTCAACCATCTGCAGGCCGCGCCGGCGATGTGCGAGGGCGCGATGATCTCCGACGTCGTGGTGGCCGTGGCCAGCCTCGACCCGGTGCTGGGAGGGGTCGACCGATGAGCGGTCACGAGTTCGAGAGCTACTTCCCGGAGTCGGGATCCGTCGACCTGGCCGACCGGTCGACGAGCATCGACGAGACCACGTACGCGGAGCTGCGCGAGCTCGCCAGCCGCTACCCGCAGCCGCGGTCCGCACTGCTGCCGATGCTGCACCTCGTGCAGTCGGTCGACGGCCGGATCTCGCCGAAGGGCATCGAGGCGTGCGCCGAGGTGCTCGGCATCACGACCGCGCAGGTGTCGGGAGTCGCGACGTTCTACACGATGTACAAGCGGCGTCCCGCAGGTCAGTACCACGTCGGCGTCTGTACGACCGCGCTGTGCGCTGTGATGGGCGGCGACGTGCTGCTCGACACGTGCACCAAGCACCTGGGCATCGGCGTGGACGAGACGACGCCGGACGGGTCGATCTCGCTCGAGCGCATCGAGTGCAACGCGGCCTGCGACTTCGCCCCGGTGATGATGGTCAACTGGGAGTTCATGGACGATATGACCCCCGAGAAGGCCATCGCGCTCCTCGACGACCTCAAGGCGGGCCAGGAGGTCCACTCCACGCGTGGCGCGAGGATCACGAGCTGGCGCGAGGCCGAGCGCGTGATCGCCGGGTTCCCCGACGGTCTGGCCGACGAGGGTCCCAGTGCCGGCGAGCAGTCGCTGCTCGGGCTGCGCATCGCTGCCGAGAAGGGCTGGACCGCCCCCGGTGGCGAGCCGAAGAAGCGCACCCGGGCGAAGAAGCCGGCCGGAGAGGAGTCCGCGAAGTGACCGATGTCCTCACGCCCGTCCTCACGAAGAACTGGGCCGACGCGAAGTCCTGGACGCTCGATGCGTACTCCAAGACTGGCGGCTACGACGCGCTCCGCAAGGCTTTGACGATGACCCCGGACGAGGTCACGACCGAGGTCAAGGACTCCGGTCTGCGGGGCCGTGGAGGCGCAGGCTTCCCGACCGGCATGAAGTGGAGCTTCGTCCCGAAGGACAACCCGAACCCGAAGTACCTCGTCGTCAACGCCGACGAGTCGGAGCCGGGCACCTGCAAGGACATCCCGCTGATGATGGCCACGCCGCACACGCTGGTCGAGGGCGTCATCATCTCCTCGTACGCGATCGGCGTGCACACGGCGTTCATCTACGTCCGCGGCGAGGTGCTGCACGTGATCCGTCGCGTCCAGCAGGCCGTCCAGCAGGCGCGTGACGCCGGCTACCTCGGGACGAACATCCTGGGCAGCGGCTTCGACCTCGAGGTCGTGGTCCACGCCGGCGCCGGTGCGTACATCTGTGGTGAAGAGACCGCACTGCTCGACTCGCTCGAAGGTCGCCGCGGTCAGCCCCGGCTGCGTCCTCCGTTCCCGGCCGTCGCCGGGTTGTACGCGTCGCCGACGGTCATCAACAACGTTGAGACGATTGCGTCCGTGCCGAGCATCCTCGCCAACGGCAAGGACTGGTTCGGCTCGATGGGCACGGAGAAGTCGAAGGGCTTCACGCTGTACTCGCTGTCTGGCCACGTGAAGAACGCAGGTCAGTTCGAGGCGCCGCTCGGCATCACGCTGCGCGAGCTGCTCGAGCTCGCCGGAGGCGTTCGCGACGGTCACGAGCTCAAGTTCTTCACCCCGGGTGGTTCGTCCACGCCGATCCTGACCGCCGAGCACCTCGACCTGCCGCTCGACTATGAGGGCATGGCCGGTGCCGGCTCGATGCTCGGTACGAAGGCGCTGCAGATCTTCGACGACACCGTCTCCGTCGTACGTACCACGCTGCGTTGGATCGAGTTCTACAAGCACGAGTCCTGCGGCAAGTGCACCCCGTGTCGCGAGGGCAACTGGTGGCTCGTGCAGATGCTCACCAAGTTCGAGGCCGGCAAGGCGCGTGAGGGCGACCTCGAGAAGATGCTCGACCTGTGCGACAACATGGGCGGCAAGTCGTTCTGTGCCCTCGCCGACGGCGCCGTGGCCTGCGTCACCAGCGCGGTGAAGTACTTCCGCAGTGAGTTCGAGGCTGGGTACAAGACCCCGGCGTGGGAGCTGCTGCCGTACGAGAACAGCGCACGCTTCTCTGTTCCTGCGACCTCGGGAGCCCACGCATGACCGTCATCTCGAAGGACACGAGCGTCGAGCAGGCGGTCGAAGCGATCACCTTGACCATCGATGGTATCGAGGTCCATGTTCCCAAGGGCACGCTGGTGATCCGCGCGGCCGAGCGTCTCGGCATCGCGATCCCGCGGTTCTGCGACCACCCGCTGCTCGACCCGGTCGGCGCGTGCCGGCAGTGCATGGTCGAGGTGCCCGACATGGGCAACGGCCGGGGGATGCCGAAGCCGCAGGCGTCGTGCACGCTCGAGGCGATGCCGGGGATGAAGATCAACACCCAGGTGTCGAGCCCGGTCGCCGCGAAGGCACAAGGCGGGATGCTCGAGCTGCTGCTCATCAACCACCCGCTCGACTGCCCGATCTGCGACAAGGGCGGCGAGTGCCCGCTGCAGAACCAGGCGATGTCGAACGGTCGCGGAGAGTCGCGGTACGACGGCGTCAAGCGCACGTTCCCGAAGCCCGTGCCGATCTCGGCGCAGGTCCTGCTGGACCGCGAGCGCTGCGTGCTGTGCGCACGGTGCACCCGGTTCTCCGAGCAGATCTCCGGCGACCCGTTCATCGCGCTCGTCGAGCGTGGCGCGCTGCAGCAGGTCGGCATGTACGCCGAGCACCCGTACGACTCGTACTTCTCGGGCAACGTCATCCAGATCTGCCCGGTGGGCGCGCTGACCAGCGCCGACTACCGGTTCCAGTCGCGCCCGTTCGACCTCGTGTCGACCACGACCGCCTGTGAGCACTGCGCGGCCGGCTGCGAGCTGCGTACCGACCACCGTCACTACCAGGTGAAGCGTCGTCTGGCGGGCAACGCCGCGGAAGTCAACGAGGAGTGGAACTGCGACATCGGCAGGTTCGCCTTCGTGTCCGGCCGTCTCACCGACCGCATCACCATGCCGCTCCTGCGTGAGGACGGTGTGTTGCGTCCCGCCTCGTGGCCCGAGGCGATCGACGCCGCGGTGGCGGGCCTGACGGCGGCCAAGAGCCACCTCGGTGTGCTGACCGGCGGTCGGCTCACCGTGGAGGCCGCGTACGCGTACCAGCGGTTCGCCCGCACCGTCCTCGGCACCAACAACGTCGACTTCCGGGCACGCGCCGCATCGGCCGAGGAGGAGCAGTTCCTCGCCGCGACCGTGGCCGGTGGCACGAAAGAGACCTCGGTCACGTACGCCGATCTCGAGCGTGCGGGCAAGGTCGTCCTCGTCGGCTTCGAGCCCGAGGAGGAGAGCCCGATCGTCTTCCTGAGGCTTCGGAAGGCCGCGAGGAAGCGCAAGCTGGCTGTCGTCGCCGTCGCTCCGTTGCTGAGCAACGGCAACGCGAAGCTCTCGGCCACCCTCGTACCGACCGCTCCAGGCGCCGAGGCCGGCGCCCTGGCCGACCTTGCGGACGTCGACGCCGGCACGGTGGTGCTGCTCGGTGAGCGGCTCGCCGCCGTACCCGGTGCGCTCTCAGCAGCCGTCGCGCTGGCGGACCGTACGGGTGCCCGGCTGGCCTGGATCCCGCGTCGTGCGGGCGAGGTCGGTGCGGTCACCGCGGGTTGCCTGCCCAGCCTGCTGCCGGGCGGACGCCTGGTGGCCGATGGTTTTGCTCGCATCGACACCGCCACCGCGTGGGGCGTCGACTCACTTCCGGGCGAGCCCGGACTCGACGTCAACGGAATGCTGGGCGCCGCGTCCGATGAGACGCTCGAGGCACTCGTGGTCGCGGGTGCCGAGATCGGTGACTTCGCCGACCCGGTGGCTGCGCGCGACGCGTTCGAGCACGTCGGCTTCCTCGTGAGCATCGAGAACCGCCTGTCCGACATCTCCGCCTGCGCTGACGTGGTCTTCCCGGCGGCCCTGCTCGAGGAGCAGTCGGGCACGTTCTACAACTGGGAGCACAGGCCGCGACCGGTCGCTCGGGTCAACAAGGCCCTCCGCTCGCCGATGACCGACATCCGCGTGCTGGCCGCGCTCGCGGACGCCATGGGCAAGGACCTCGGCATGCGGTCAGCGGCACAGGCGGCCGCGGAGTTCGCTGAGCTGAGCGGATGGGACGGCGCCCGCGCCGAGAAGCCCGCGTTCCCGACCGCGGATGACGCGATCACGCCCGACGGCTTCCGCCTCGCGACGTGGCGCGAGCTCATCGACGACTCCCGCCGCAACGATGGCGCCAACGAGCTGCTCGCTACCGCGAAGGCGCCGGTGGCCCGCCTCTCGGCGTCGACCGCCGCACAGGCCGGCGTCGCCGACGCGGCCACGGTCACGATCGGTACGGCCCGGGGAGAGCTCACGTACGGCGTGCTCATCGACGACACGGTTGTCGACGGCGTCGTGTGGATCCCCTCCCGGTCACCCGGGTTGAACGTCGCGGAGACGCTCGGCGCGCGCGCCGGCGATCCGGTGACTGCCAAGGAAGGAGGACAGGCATGACGGTATTCGGGAACGACCCGTGGTGGATCATCCTGATCAAGGTCGTCTTCGTCTTCGTGTTCCTGCTCGTCATCACGATCTTCAACGTGTGGTACGAGCGGCGGCTCGTCGGCAAGATGCAGCAGCGCAAGGGCCCGATCATGAACGGCCCCTTCGGCCTCGGCCAGGCGCTCGGCGACGGCCTCAAGCTGATGTTCAAGGAGGACTTCCGTCCGACCGGCACCGACAAGTGGGTGTTCACGATCGCCCCGCTGCTCACCGGCATCGCTGCGTTCACCAGCTGGTCGGTGATCCCGCTGGCGGGCGAGGTGGACATGTTCGGGGTCCACACCCGGCTCCAGCTCACCGACATGCCCGTGGCGGTGCTGTTCGTCCTGGCCATCGGCTCGATCGGCATCTACGGCATCGTGCTCGCAGGCTGGGCCTCCACGTCGACGTACTCGCTTCTCGGCGGCATCCGCTCCACCGCGCAGATGATCAGCTACGAGATCGCCATGGGCCTCGCCCTCGTCGCGGTGTTCCTCACCGCAGGCTCGATGTCGACGTCCGACATCGTCGAGAGCCAGGCCACACAGTTCGGCGGGCCGGTCTCCTTCCTGCACATCCCGCAGTGGTACGCGCTGCTGCTGATCCCGAGCTGCGCCGTCTTTTGCATCGCCATGGTGGCCGAGACGAACCGCGCGCCCTTCGACCTCGTCGAGTGCGAGCAGGAGCTGGTCTCCGGCTTCCTCAGCGACTACTCGGGCTTCCGCTACGCGGTCTACTTCCTGGCCGAGTACATCAACATGGCCACGGTCTCGGCGGTGGCGACGACACTGTTCTTCGGCGGCTACCGCGCGCCCTGGCCGATCCCCTGGATCATCCAGATCAGCCCGTCCGCGCTGTCGTGGCTGGACTCGGGCTACATGGGCCTGTTCTGGTTCACCTTCAAGCTGCTGCTCTTCATCGGCGTGTTCGTCTGGCTGCGGGGCACGCTGCCGCGGTTCCGGTACGACCAGTTCATGGACCTCGGCTGGAAGGGTCTCATCCCGATCTCGGTCGCCTGGATCGTGCTGGTCAGCTTCGTCCGGGTCGCCCAGCGGCAGAACTGGCTGAGCCAGTCCGTGGCGCTCACGGCCGTCGGCGTCGTGGTCCTGGCACTCATCGCCTTCCTCGTGTGGGACTGGCGACGGGGAGGCGACGAGGAAGAGCTGTCCGAGACGAGCCGTACGCCGTCGTACGTGACCGGCGAGTTCGATCCGTACTCGGGCGGCTATCCCGTGCCACCCATGCCTGGGCAGGTGCTGCCTGAGCTTGCCGGCGTGCTCCGCGCGTCGACGACGGAGACGGCCGCGCCGGACTCCGTACCCGAGCCCGAGAGGGAGGACGTCTGATGGGTCTGTTCGACCAGTGGGCTGGCTTCGGCGTCACCTTCATGACGATGTTCCGCCCGACGTTCACCCAGGGCTACCCCGAGGGGTGGGGCAACAAGAAGAAGGCGAAGGAGAAGGTCACCGCGCCGCGCTTCCATGGACGTCACCAGCTCAACCGCTGGCCCGACGGCCTGGAGAAATGCGTCGGGTGCGAGCTGTGCGCGTGGGCCTGCCCGGCTGATGCGATCTACGTCGAGGGCAGCTCGAACACCGAGGATGGGCGCTTCTCGCCCGGTGAGCGGTACGGCTCCGTCTACCAGATCAACTACCTGCGCTGCATCTTCTGCGGAATGTGCATCGAGGCGTGCCCGACCCGTGCGCTCACGATGACCAACGACTTCAAGCTCGCCGACTACTCGCGCGCCAAGCTGATCTTCACCAAGGAGCAGCTGCTCGCGCCGCTGCTTCCGGGCATGGAGCAGCCGCCGCACCCCCGCCGCCTCGGCGACGACGAGCAGCAGTACTTCCTCGGGCTGCCATCGACCGGCCAGTCGGACCTGCGTACCTGGACGACGGAGAAGGAGGCGACGCTATGACGGCGTTGCTCGTACCGCTCGTGACGGGTGCCGCCGTCGCGTACTGGATCTGCGGGCCGATCATGGTGGCGGCGGCTGTCGCGATGATCCTGTCGCGCAAGGCGGTCTACTCGGCGCTGTACCTGGCGCTGGTCATGGTCAACCTGGCCATCATCTATGCCTCGCAGGACGCCCCGTTCCTGTTCGTCGTGCAGATCATCGTCTACACCGGCGCGGTGATGATGCTGTTCCTGTTCGTCGTCATGCTGATCGGCGTCGACACCCGCGGAACCCTCGTCGAGAAGGTCAAGGGTCACACCGTGACCTCGGTGATCGCCGGTATCGGCGGGTTCATCCTTCTGGCGATCGCCATCGGTCGCGGTCTAGTCGGCCCCGCGATCGGGGTCGAGGCTGCCAACCAGACGTACGGTGGCAACGTCCAAGGCCTTGCAGCCTTGCTGTTCGGCCGGTACGTGCTGGCGTTCGAAGCGACGTCGGCGCTGCTGATCACGGCCGCCGTCGGAGCCATGGTGCTCGCGAACGTGGAGCGGCTCACACCCAAGTTCGACCAGACCGCGCGAGCCAAGGCCCGCATCGAGGAGTACGCGACCAAGGGTGTCCACCCGGGTCCACGGCCCAGCTCGGGCGTGTACGCGCGTCACAACTCGATCACCTCGCCCGCGCTTCTTCCGGACGGCTCGGTCTCTCCGGATTCCGTGTCCGCGGTGCTGGTGCAGCGGAGCGGGCTGGCTGACGCGGTAGGACTGGCTGCGCCCGCCAAGGAAGCTTTCGCAGCGCTCGACGTGGCTCAGGGCGAGGACGAGGAGATCCTGTGAACCCCAACTTCTACGTGGTGCTGGCGGCCATCCTGTTCGCGATCGGGATCGTCGGCTTCCTCGTCCGCAAGAACGCCCTCGTGGTGTTCATGTCCGTCGAGCTCATGCTCAACGCCTCCAACCTGCTGCTCGTGACGTTCAGTCGGGTGCACGGCACCTTGGACGGGCAGGCGGCGTCATTCTTCGTCATGGTCGTGGCTGCCGCTGAGGTCGTCGTGGGTCTGTCGATCATCGTGATGATCTACAGGGCGCGGCAATCGGCGAACGTCGACAACGAGAACCTGCTCAGGTACTAGGGGATACGGTGACTCTGCTCGAAGGTTTGACGCCGATGGCCCCCACCGGTCTGTTCCCGCTCGCCTGGCTGCTCATCGCCGTACCGCTCGTGTCCGCGGCGATCCTGCTCCTGGCCGGCAAGGCGGACAACTCGTGGGGCCACTACCTGGGCACCCTCGCACCGATCGTGTCGTTCGTGGTCGCGCTCGCGCTGTTCGCGGACCTGCTCGGCCGTCCTGAGGCGCAGCACGCGGTGTCCGTCCCGTTGTACACATGGATCGCCACCGGTTCCTGGTCGATCGGCGTGGGCCTACTGATCGATCCGCTGTCGATCCTGTTCGCGCTGCTCATCACCGGCGTCGGCAGCCTCATCCACGTGTACTCGATCGGCTACATGGCGCACGATCCAGGCCGGCGCAGGTTCTTCGCGTACCTCAACTTCTTCATCGCGGCGATGCTCACGCTGGTCCTCGCGGACAACTACGCGGTGCTGTTCGTCGGCTGGGAGGGCGTGGGCCTGGCCTCGTACCTGCTCATCTCGTTCTGGCAGCACAAGCCCACCGCGGCGACGGCCGGCAAGAAGGCGTTCGTCGTCAACCGCGTCGGCGACCTCGGCTTGACGATGGCCATCTTCACGATGTTCGCGATGTTCGGCTCGAGCTCGTTCGACGCTGTCAACGCGGGTGCCTCGAAGATGTCGCCTGCATGGGTGACGCTGCTCGGCATGCTCCTGCTCGTCGGCGCCTGCGGCAAGTCGGCGCAGGTTCCGCTGCAGTCGTGGCTGCTCGACGCGATGGAGGGCCCGACCCCGGTCTCGGCACTCATCCACGCCGCCACGATGGTCACCGCAGGCGTGTACCTGGTCATCCGCTCGCACGCCATCTACGCCCAGACGTCTGCCGCGGCGCTCGCCGTCGCGATCGTCGGTACGGTCACGCTGCTCGCCGGTGCCTGGATCGGTACGTCGAAGGACGACATCAAGAAGGTCCTCGCGGGCTCGACGATGTCGCAGATCGGCTACATGATGCTGGCCGCGGGCATCGGCCCCATCGCGTACCCGTTCGCGATCTTCCACCTGCTCACACACGGCTTCTTCAAGGCCAACATGTTCCTCGGCGCCGGCTCGGTGATGCACGGCATGAACGACGACGTGAACATGCGCCACTACGGCGGCCTGGCCAAGGTCATGAAGATCACCTACTACACGTTCCTCATGGGCTATCTGGCGATCATCGGTACGCCGTTCTTCTCGGGCTTCTACTCGAAGGACTCGATCATCGAGGCCGCCTGGGAGAAGCAGCCGGTGCTCGGCGCGCTCGCGCTGATCGCGGCCGGCATCACGGCCTTCTACATGACCAGGCTCATGTTCATGACGTTCTGGTCGAGCAAGCGCTGGGCCGAGGGCGTCCATCCGCACGAGTCACCCGCGGTCATGTGGGTGCCGCTCGTGCTGCTCGCGATCCCGTCGGTCATCGCCGGCATGGTGATGAACGCCTGGATCGCCGGCTGGCTCGCACCGGCTGTCGGTGGCGAGGTACCGGCCAACCCGTCGTGGCTGCCGCACCTCTCGCTGATCGGCGTGGTCACGCTGGTCGTCGTCATCGCCGGCGTCGGGGTCGCGTACCTGATCTTCGGCCGTACCAGCATCCCCGAGTCGGTCCCGTTCACGCGCAACGTGTTCACGATCATCGGGCGCCACGACCTGTACGGGGATGCGTTCAACGAGGCGGTCTTCATGAAGCCCGGCGAGGCGCTGACCCGCGGGGTCGTCGCCGTCGACTCGGGCGTCGTCGACGGGGCGGTGCGGGGCAGCGGAGCGCTCGCCCTCGGCCTCGGCGGCGGCCTTCGCAAGCTGCAGAACGGGTACGTCAGGTCGTACGGCCTGACAATGATCGTCGGCGTCATCGTCGTCGCTCTCGCCCTCATCATCGGCCGGCTGGTCTGAAAGGAGGGGTGAGATGCTGACGATCCTTGCGCTGCTGCCGCTTGTCGGTGGGCTGGTGGTGTGGTTCCTCCGTGGAAGCACCGCTCGCTACGTCGGACTGGCGATCGCGCTGGTCACGTTCGTGTACTCGATCATCGTCGCCGCCGTGCATCTGGGGGGCACCGACACGAGCGAGCACCAGGTGTGGATCAAGGCCTTCGGCGCGTACTACGCGCTCGGCCTCGACGGCATGGGACTGCTCATGGTCCTGCTCACCACGCTGCTGGTCCCGGTGGTCATGCTCGCCGAGCGGCACACGGACGAGGAAGGCCGCTGGGGCGCCCACGTGTGGATGGCACTCGTGCTCATCCTCGAGTCGCTGAGCCTGTACGTGTTCCTCGCCAGCGACGTGCTGCTGTTCTACCTCTTCTTCGAGGCGACGCTCATCCCGATGTACTTCCTCATCGCTGGCTGGGGCGGCCCGAAGCGGGCCAAGGCTGCGGTGAAGTTCCTGCTGTTCTCGCTGGCCGGCGGTCTCATCCTCCTGTTCAGCGTCATCGGCCTCGGCGTCTCGTTCGCCAACCAGGGCGCCCCCAGCTACCTGCTGGCGGACCTGGTCAAGCTCAACGTCTCCTCGTCGACCGAGATGCTGCTGTTCCTCGGCTTCTTCATCGCGTTCGCGATCAAGGCGCCCATGTTCCCCGTACACACGTGGCTGCCGGACACCGCCGAACAGGCGACTCCTGGCACGTCGACGCTGCTGGTCGGCATCCTCGACAAGATTGGTACGTTCGGGATGATCCGCTTCTGCATCGGGCTGTTCCCCGACGCGTCGCGGCTCGCCACGCCGGTCATCGTGGTGCTGGCGCTGATCTCGATCCTGTACGGCGCGCTCGCCGCGATCGGGCAGAAGAACATGCTGCGGCTCGTGGCGTTCACCTCGGTGAGCCACTTCGGCTTCATGGTGCTCGGCATCTTCGCGCTGACCACCCAGTCGATCTCCGGGACGATCTTCTACATGGTCAACCACGGGTTCTCGACGGCGGTGTTGTTCCTCGTCGTCGGCTACCTGGCCAAGCGCCGCGGATCGGTCGAGATCACCAGCTTCGGCGGTGTGTTCCAGGTCGCGCCCGTACTGGCAGGCATGTTCCTGCTCGGTGGCCTCGCCTCGCTGTCGCTGCCCGGCATGGGCAGCTTCGTGGGTGAGTTCCTCGTGCTCGCCGGCACGTGGAGCCGGTACCCGATCATCGCCGCGGTCGGCACGCTCGGCACGATCCTGGCCGCTCTGTACATCCTCAACATGTACCAGCGCACCATGACCGGCCCGGTCACCGATCAGACCAAGGAACACATCACCAGCGACGCGACCTGGCTCGAGCGGCTCGCGATCGCGCCGGTGATCCTCCTGCTGCTGGTGCTGGGCTTCTTCCCGAAGCCGGTGCTCGACCTCACTGATCAGACGGCGAAGCAGGCCATGACCACGCTGAACGTCAGCGACCCGGCCCCGATTGTTGGGCAAGGAAGGTAGACGATGACCACCCTTCTGGAGATCGCGGCTCCGACGATCGAGTACGGCCTGCTCGGTCCGGTGCTGATCGTCTTCGCCGGTGCCTGCCTCGGCGTGCTGGTCGAGGCGCTCGTGCCGCGGCACCTGCGTGACAAGTTTCAGCTCATCGTCACGGGCGTGTCCCTGCTCGGCGCACTCGTCGTCCTGTGGCTGACCTGGGGTCCTGGCCAGCGGAGGGTGGGCGCCATGGGTGCCGTATCCGTCGATGGTCCGACGCAGATCATCTGGTTGCTGATCCTCATCTTCTCCCTGCTCTCGGCTCTCCTGTTCGCCGAGCGGAAGCTGGGCGCGGGCGTGACGAGCTTCACCCCGATGGCGGCTGCGGTGCCCAACTCACCGCTGGAACGGGATGCGGCAAGGGCACGGCTCGAGCACACCGAGGTCTTCCCGCTCATGCTCTTCGCGGTGACCGGGATGCTCCTCTTCCCTGCGGCGAACGACCTGCTGACGATGTTCGTGGCACTCGAGGTGCTCTCGCTGCCGCTCTACCTGCTCAGCGGACTGGCACGCTACCGGCGGTTGCTGAGCCACGAGGCTGCGCTGAAGTACTTCCTGCTGGGGTCGCTGTCGAGCGCGATCTTCCTGTTCGGTGCGGCGTTGCTGTACGGCTACTCGGGCTCGTTCACGTTCGCCGCGATCGACGCGGCCGTCGCGACGCCGAGCGAGCACGATGCACTGCTCGTCGCTGGCATGGTGCTGCTGCTGGTTGGCCTGCTGTTCAAGATCGGCGCGGTGCCGTTCCACTCGTGGACCCCCGACGTCTACCAGGGCGCCCCGACGCCGGTCACCGCGTTCATGGCTGTCTGCACGAAGCTCGCCGCGATCGGCGCGATGCTCCGCTTGCTGTTCGTCGCGCTCGGCGGCAGCCGCTGGGAGTGGCAGCCGGTGGTGGCGGGCATCTCCGTCCTCACGATGCTGGTCGGCTCGGTGCTGGCGATCGTGTCGAAGGACATCAAGCGCCTCCTCGCGTACTCCTCGGTCGCCCACGCCGGCTTCCTGCTCACCGCCGTCGTCGGCGCGTCGACCGCGACCACCGGTCTTCCGGTGGGTCAGATCGGCAGCACTGCGGCGATCGCCGTGTACATGGCTGCGTACGGCTTCGCGACGCTGGGCGCCTTCGGCATCGTCACGATGGTCCGTGGCGCAGCGGGGGAGCGCAACGACCTCGCCGCGTGGCAGGGCCTCGGCAAGAAGCATCCGTGGATCGGCGCCGCGATGACGCTGTTCATGCTGAGCTTCGCGGGCATCCCGCCGACAGCCGGCTTCATCGGCAAGTGGGCCGTGTTCAGCGCCGCGTGGCGCGGCGGCTACTGGTGGCTGGTGCTCGTGGCCGTGATCATGAGCCTCGTCGCCGCGTACTTCTACCTGCGGGTCGTCGTCGTGATGTTCTTCACCGAGCCTGATCCCGAGATCACCGACGTCCACGTCGCTCTTCCGGGCCTCGGGACGACCGTCGTCGTTGCGGTCGGTGCGGTGATGACGGTTCTTCTCGGTATCCTGCCCGGGTGGATTGTGGATCTGGCGGCATCGGCGTCGCAGTTGCTGCGGTGACGGTGGACCCGGACGCCGCTGACGAGGCGCTGTCCGAGTGGGTCAAAGGCCTGCTCGCGACGATCGAGGACCGGCTGCTGCTCGCGGCCAGCGCTCGTACGGAGTTCGTCACCGAGGTCGCGCACCACATTATGCGCGCCGGGGGCAAGCGGTTCCGGCCGATGCTGGTGGCGTTGGCGGCAGGCATCGGTCGTGATCTGGGCCGTGAGATCGACGACGAGAGCGTCATCAAGGCGGCCCTGGTCGTCGAGCTGACCCACGTCGCGTCGCTCTACCACGACGACGTCATGGACTCCGCGGAGCTGCGGCGCAGCGCGCCGAGCGCCAATGCCGTGTACGGCAACTCCGTCGCGATCATGGTCGGCGACTTCCTGTTCGCCCGTGCGTCGAGCGTCGTCGCGACGCTGGGTACGGACTTCGTGGCCGTGCAGGCCGAGACGTTCGCTCGGTTGGTGCAGGGACAGATCGCCGAGCTTCTCGGGCCGCGCGACACCGCGCCGGTCGAGCACCATCTTGCGGTCGTCTCCGACAAGACCGGCTCGCTGATCGCGACGTCCGCACGGCTCGGCGGCATGGTCGCCGGGCTCGGGGAGGCGGAGCTCGACGCACTCACGCGCTTCGGCGAGGAGATCGGCGTCGTCTTCCAGCTCTCCGACGACCTCATCGACATCACGAGCGACACCACCGGCAAGACGCCGGGGACCGACCTGCGCGAGGGCGTACAGACCCTGGCGACGCTCACGGTGGCCGCGTCCACCGATCCTGCGGACGCGGAGCTTCAGGAGCTGGTCTCCCGTCCGCTCAGCGAGCCGGAGGTGCAGCGGGCGCTGACGCTGCTGAGGTCGCATCGAGTGCTCGCCGATACTCGGGACGAGATCGCGCGCCGCGCCGAGGTTGCGCGGTCGTACCTCGTCGGATTGCCCGAAGGCCCCGCGAAGCGCGGCCTCGACGCGCTCTGCGACACGGTCGTCACGAGATCCGCGTAAGGCCATGACGGTCTCGCCTGATCTCGAGATCGGTACCGACGGTCTGGCCAGGTCGTGGGGATCGTCGGACCCGATGCTTCGCGACTACTACGACACCGAGTGGGGCTTGCCGGTACGCGACGAGAGGGGCCTGTTCGAGCGCCTCAGCCTCGAGGCGTTCCAGTCAGGGCTGTCGTGGATCACGATCCTGCGGAAACGCCCGGCGTTTCGCGAGGCCTTCGCCCAGTTCGACCCCGAGGCGGTGGCGGCGTTCGACGCCGCCGACGTGGCGCGGTTGATGGCCGACGTGGGGATCGTACGGAACCGGCTCAAGGTGGACGCGACGATCGCGAACGCTCGTGCGACGGTGGCACTGCGCGAGCGTGGCGGGCTCGCCGAGGTGATCTGGTCGTACAAGCCGGACGTCACGCCCACCCCGATGTCGTGGGCCGAGGTCCCCGCAGTGTCGCCAGAGTCGGTGGCGCTGGCGAAGCGCCTGAAGCACGAGGGCTTCCGTTTCGTCGGCCCGACCACGATGTACGCGCTGATGACCGCCGTCGGCCTCGTCGACACCCACCTCATGGGCTCTCACCGCCGAGGCTGTTCGGGCCTCTGGCCGGAGTAGGTCCCGCGTGTTCTCACCTGCACCTTCCCGAGCGCACAATTGATCTCGCGGTTCACGTGAAGCGCACCCGGAGAGAGGCAGTTCCCACCCGATGAAGGTTCTTTGCTCGAGGTGGATGGTAAGGGGCCTCGTGGTCGCGGTTGCCGGGCTGTTCGTCAGCATGATGATGT
>DAIPZP010000004.1:0-18245 GCA_036782155.1 Propionibacteriaceae bacterium | reverse complement strand
GAGGTCGAAGCCGGACTTGGCCGCCTGCTCCAGCCCGTACAGGTAGGCGTCGACGACCTCCCGGTAGCGCTCGACGCTGAAGATGAGGGTGACGTTGATGCTGGTCCCCGCAGCGATGGTCGCGCTGATCGCCGGCAGGCCCTCACGCGTGGCCGGGATCTTGATCAGCACCTCGTCACGGCCGACCCTCTCGTGGAGGTCGCGCGCCTGGGCGATGGTGGCCTCGGTGTCGTGCGCGAGTCCCGGCTCGACCTCGATCGACACCCGGCCGTCCTTGCCGCCCGTCGCGCGGTACGTGTCAGCGAACAGGTCGCACGCGTCGCGCACGTCGTGGGTCGTGAGCCTCTTGATCGCCTCAGCGGTGTCGACTCCTTCGGTACGGAGCGCAGCGAGTTCCTCGTCGTACGCGTTCCCGTGGCCGATGGCAGCATCGAAGATCGTCGGGTTCGTCGTGACGCCGACGACCGAGTAGTCCCGGATCAGCCCGGCCAGGTTGCCGCCCGTGAGGCGTTCACGGGACAGGTCGTCGAGCCAGATCGACACCCCGGCCTCGGAGAGCGCACGCATCCGCTGGTTCATAGGAGCTCCTTCGCAGTTGCCGCCAGACTACGTTCGCAGACCAGACCTGCGATGGTGTCTTTCGGAGTTGGGTCAACCGACCTAGACTGAGGCAGTCAGACACGAGGAGGTGACCATGGCCCTTTCGGAGAAAGAGCAGGAACTGCTCGCTCAGATGGAGGCCGCCCTCACAGCGGAGGACCCGAAGCTGGCGAGCACCCTTCGGGGCAAGACGCCGCACGCCGTGCATCGCCGTCGCGCCGCCTTCGCGGCATTCGGCTTCGTTGCTGGCGTCGCTGTGCTCATCGCTGGAATGAGCGTCAACTGGTTCGTGAGCGTCATCGGGTTCGTCCTCATGCTGGTCTCGACCGTGATGGCACTCGCATTCTGGAGCCGTGCGACGGCGTCGCATAAGCCACGCACCAGCGACGCGCAGGACTTCCTGCACCGGCTCGAGGAGCAGTGGCGCCGCACGGACGACAGCTCCGAGTGACGGGCGACTTCATCTCCTGACGTTCATCCCTGCCTGGTCTAGGGTTTCACCATGAACCAGGGGGATGCCGTGGAAGAACCACTGGTTCACATCGACGGCTTCCGGATGGACTTCGGGGACGAGAGCGTGATCCGTGACCTGTCGTTCGACGTCCGCGAAGGAGAGACCTTCGGGCTCCTCGGCAGCAACGGGTGCGGCAAGACGACGACGCTGCGGGCGCTGCTGGGGATCTACCAGCCCACCGCAGGCACCCTGCACATCCGGGGGAAGGTCTTCGAGCCCCGCGACGGAGCCCGGCTCGGCTACCTGCCCGAAGAACGCGGTCTGTACAAGAAAGAGTCCGTCCTGGACGTCATGGTGTACTTCGGACGGCTCAAGGGCCTGAGCCGCCCGGACGCCACCGCCTGGTCGCGCACCTACCTGGACCGCGTCGCCCTGGCAGACAAGGCCGCCACCCGGCTGGACAAGCTCTCCGGCGGGCAGCAGCAGAAGATCCAGCTCGGCGTGACCATCATGAACGACCCGGAACTGCTGATCCTCGACGAACCCACCCAGGGCTTCGACCCGGTCAATCGGCGGCTGTTGATGGACATCATCGAGGAGCAGAAGCGCGCCGGCGCGACCGTCATCATGGTCACCCACCAGATGGACGAGGTCGAGCGCCTGTGCGACCGCGTGATCCTCCTCAAGGACGGCGTCGCCGAGGCGTACGGAACTGTCGAGGACGTCCAGAACAGCTATGGCGGCCCCGTCATCCGCCTGCAGCACTCCGGCCCGCTCCCGGCGTCGGACCTGTACGACGTCACCGCGGCGCAGCACGACTACACCGAACTGACCCCGCGCGCCGGGACGGACGAGGCGGACATCCTGCGCGACCTGGTGGGGCACGGCGTGCTGGTCCGCAGCTTCACCACCGCCAGAACATCGCTCGAGGAGATCTTCCTGCGTGTCTACGGCGACCAGAGTGAACAGGTGGGGGCCTAACATGTCGCAGCACAACCTGAAGACCGTCGTCGGGTTCGAGTTCCTCCGCACCGTGACGAAGAAGCGATTCTGGCTGGCAACGCTCGCCATCCCCGTCGCCGTCGTCATCGCCTTTGCCCTCATCGTCATCAGTAACGAGACGACCAGCACGACCGCCTCGAACCAGAAGAATGCGCAACTGACGTTCACCTTCTCGGACGACTCCGGCCTGGTCACCGACGCCGTGGCCACTGGGTTCGGTGGCACCAGGACCACCGACCCAGACCGCGCCATCGCCGACGTGAAGAGCGGGGCCGCGGACGCCTACTTTGCCTACCCCGCGAACCCTGCCACTCAACCGGTCCGCGTCTACGGCACCGACCGGGGAATCTTCGAGAACGGCACGTACGACGCGGTGGCCAGAGCGGTTCTCGCCGCGGGCGCCGAGAAGAAGATCGACTCGCCCCAACTGACGGCCGTGGCCGCAGGCAACGTCACCGTCACGTCCCAGAGCTACAAGGACGGGAAGGTGTCCGGCGGGATCAACGGGGTCATCCCTCCGATGCTGTTCCTGCTGATCTTCTACGTCGCCATCATCATGCTGGGCAACCAGATGCTCAGCAGCACCCTGGAGGAGAAGGAGAACAGGGTCACCGAGATGATCCTGACCACCATGAACCCCACGACCTTGATCGTCGGCAAGGTCATCTCGCTGTTCCTGGTCGGACTGGTCCAGATGCTCACGTTCGCCCTGCCCGTCATCGTGGGGTACCTGTTCTTCCGCTCGAACCTGAACCTGCCCGACGTCGACCTGTCCCACCTCACCCTCGAGCCCGGGCCCATGATCGTCGGGACGCTGCTGCTCCTCGGAGGCTTCATCCTGTTCACCGGCACGCTCGTCGCCATCGGCGCCGTCGTGCCCACGGTCAAGGAAGCTGGCGTGTTCTTCGCGCCCCTGATGCTCGTGATCTTCATCCCCTTCTACATCGTCAGCCTGATCGTCAGCGATCCCCACGCGTTGATCGTCCAGGTATTCACGTACTTCCCGTACTCCGCCCCCGTCACGGCCATGCTTCGCAACAGCTTCGGTTCGCTGTCGCCCACGGAGTCGGCCGTCGTGATCGCCGAACTGTTCATCCTGGGGTTCGCCGCTCTGCGCCTGGCCGTCCGTCTGTTCCGCTATGGATCCATCTCGTACTCCAAGAAGCTCTCGTTGCGGGATGCCCTGACGCGGCGCAGCGCACCGCGCGCAGTGCGCGACGCACCCCACGACGGGTGAGGATTCCCGCGGATCCACATTCGCTCGGGCGTCCATCCCGCGCAGGAATCCGCTGTCAATCAGATCCGGTGATTCGCCGCCGCACTCCAGGACAGCCTGGCCGAGGTAGCGTGACCGACCGGATCAGCGGCCCCCTGTACTGACCGGCGGTCGGAACGCGTCGTCCTCTACGCTCGTCGCGGGGATCGTCTCCTCGGCAATCTCTTCGGGCATCGCTCTCACGGTGACGCGTTGCCACCACTGGCGGACCCCGTACACCAGCGATGCCGGCAGCAGCACATGACCCAGCCTGCGGTACCACGGGCGTGACGCGTCCAGCCCGGCGATGACTTCGTCCACCTGCCGTGTGAAGCTGTCGACGTCGTCGAGGTGCTCGGCGTAGCGGGACTGCTCGACGGCCGTGACCACATCGGACAGAGATGTCTCCGCGACACCCTCCGGAAGCCGTTTCCCGACCACTCCCGCGATCTGGCGCGGTGTCCCTTGGGGCCATCCGTGTCCCAGGTCGAGCCAGGTGTCGCGCACCTCGAGCCACGCCCGCGCGATGGACTCGTACGGATCGGTGGCGGGTCCCAGCCGCGAGCGCCGCCTCAGGCGACGGACGACCATCGGAGTCAGCAACAAGAGCAGGAGAACTACCCCGATCACGCCGAGCAGGATCCACGTACGCACCCGGGACGCCGCGTCGGTCGTCACGCCCACGGAACTCGGCGACTGGTGATCTTGGGTGGCCTGGGCTGACGGCTGGACCGAGCTGCTGACGCTCGGTTCGGCCACGGTGCTTGGCGCGGCGGACGGTTGGTTGGGCGCAACGACTGACCATGCAGGCGGAACTGCGACCGATGGCGTCGGCTCGAACCGCACCCAGCCCTGGCCCTCGAAGTACAGCTCCGGCCACGCATGCATGTCATGGCTCGTGACCAGCCAGTGGTCGCCCGACTGCTTGCCCGGCAGGAATCCGACGGCGACGCGCGACGGGATGCCCGCGATCCTCGCCATGAGCGCCATGGCGCCGGCGAACTGTACGCAGTAGCCGGTGTGCGTCTGGAACAGGAACGTCTCGAGGGCGTCGTACGACGTCTTGCCGGACGCTCCCTGCACGGAGTAGCTGAACGGCGTCGAGCGCAGGTACGCCTGGATCGCTGCGGCCTTGAGGGCAGGTGCGTCGATCCCGCTGGTCAGCTGGTTCGTGAGCTGGATGATCTTGGCCGGGATGTCAGCGGGGATCTCAAGCGTCATCTGCTGACCATCGGGGACCCCTACGGACGCCGACGACAGAGCGGCGCCGTTCGGCTCGATGTCCCAGCTCTCGACCGTGTAGGTGAGCCCCACCGTGGCGCGAGTCCGGTTCGTGCCGGTCGCGATGATCATGAGCGAGGCCGGGTCGTACGACCACTCGCCGGACGCGTTCTGCGCTCGCGGCGCGTACGGGACAGGCAGGTACATCGACGACAGGTCGTCGATGTGGATGTTCGTGATGCGGGATCCGCCCGCCGGTGCCCCCGTCACGCCGGGCACAGTGCCGAGCGCCCCCTGCTTGAGCGTCACCTGAGCCTGGGCCCACCCGTCGACATTGAGGATGGGCAACGTGGCGAGGCGGAGGTAGGTGCCGTCTGCCTTGTTCGTCGTGTACGACAGCACCTGGCGACTCGCGCCTTGCTCGAGGTTCTTGCGCAGGTCGAGCTGGGGGTCGACCATCTCGATCGGTCCTGAGCCGTTGGGCCGCAGCGACGAGAAGAACGTCGGCGAGAGCGTGGGCAGCATCAGGCCGAGGATGATCGCGCCGATCAGCGTGGGAGTCGCGACGACCGCGGCCAGCCGCCAGATGCCTCGCGACCCGCGGGTCTGGTTCGCACTGTCATGGCTGAGGTTGCGGGTCCAGCGACGGTCGCTGTTCAGGCCGTCGGCGAAGAGGATCGCGAGGTAACCGACGACGACGACGAGGAACGAGATCACGTTGACGTCAGTGCGCAGCGCGACGGCAGGGATGAGGTAGAGAGCGAGCAGAGGCGCCAGCGTCCAGGCGGGCTTCTCGAGCGTGTCCGCGATGATCCCCGCGATGAGGAACAGCAGGACCACGATGAGCATGAAGATGATCTGCGCTCCGGGGTCAGGCGACATCGGCGCCGACTCGGTCTGGATGTGGTTGTAGCCCGAACGCAGCAACGGGACCAGCCGTGCGTACCAGGCGACATCGGACGGGCCAGGGCCGATCGCGAGCGACACCGCCAGTGCCGCAGCCAGCAGGATCTGGATCCCGTTGACGATCGGCTTGGCCAGTCCGAGCCGATCTCCGACGACCGCCGCGACGCACAGCACGGCGATCAGCAGCCACGACGGGAACAGGTAGCTGTTGTCGGCGGTGAGAGGCAGCAACGTCATCGCTCCGAAGACCCCCGCGACGGCGGTGGCGATCCAGATCCTGTCGACGGCGCGCATCACACGTACTCCCCGACCCTGTCCAGGTTCGTCCATGCGTCCATGACCTCCATGCCTGCGGTCACCTCGATGACCCGCCATCCGACGCTGCGCATCCGGTCGAGCGCGGCCCGGTGCTCGTCGTACTGCTCCGGCGTGCTCCGATCGCCCCGAGAGGTGAAGGTGTCGGTGTCGAGCACGAACGCGAAGCACCGGGCACGGTTGCGCTGAGCCCCGAGGAGGACCTCCACGTCGCCGGGAGTGAGCCGTCCGAGGATCGACACCATCAGCTGGCCGCGCTGACCGAGCGCCGCGTGCTCGACGGTACGGGTCAGGGTTGCGCGGGGCGATGTCGTGACGTCGGTCATCGAGTCGATGATCTGCTGGCGGGTCACCGTGGCATGCGTCATGCGGTCTCCGAGGACCATGGAGCCGCCGGCGTCGAAGAGGTCGACCCGGAAGCCGGCGTCGACGAAGTGGAGAGCGATCGACGCGGCCGCTGACACGGCCCATTCGAACGAGCTACCGCGCCCTCTGCCCGCGTGGGCGGACGTGCGCGAGTCGATGATGACGGTGGCGGTCGGGTCCCACGCCTGTTCCTCGCGACGTACGAAGAGCTCGCCGCGTCGTGCCGTCGTGCGCCAGTGGATGCGCCGCACGTCGTCGCCCGGGTGGTACTCACGGACCAGCACATCGTCGGAGCCGATGACGCCGGCCTTCTGGGGGAGTGCGTCGCCCGTGGAGCCGCTGCCACTCACCGTACGAATCATCGGCAGGGGCACGATCCGCGGGGTGATCTGGATCTCGCTGGTCGCGCTGAACCGCCGGTCGAGCTTGACGAGCTGGAACGGGTCGGTGGCCCGAACTGTCAAAGGTCCCGTACGGAACCGGCCGCGCCGGAGTCCTGCCATGGGGTACGTGATCTCGCGGCGCCACTCGCCGGCGAACCGGTGGACGGTGAAGCGCGGCGGTCGGCCGAGGCCGCGGGGCACATCGTCCTCGAAGTGGAGCAGGCCGGTCGGTAGCTGCCCCGACTTGGTGATGATGAGCTCGCCCACGAGCCGCTCGCCGACGATCGCCTCCTGCGGTACGACGCGGCGCTCGCAGGTGAGCCGCAAGCGGCTGCGGGCGACGACGAGGATCGCGACCAGCGGCAGCAGGAAGAGGAACAGTCCGAACCAGAGCACGTCCCGCTGGCCGAAGAGGACGCCACCGAGCAGCAGCACGGCGCCGACCACGACGAACGTCTTGCCGCGTAGCGTCAGCAACAGCCAGGGGTTGTACCGCACGTCACCTACCTCTTGTCCGGGACCGGAACCGACTGCACCGCCTTCGTGATGATTTCTGACACCGACCGCCGGGAGAGCTGGGCTTCGGTGGAGGGCAGCGTCCGGTGGGCGAGCACCGAGACCGCGAGGTCGGCGATGTCGTCCGGAAGGACGTAGTCGCGGCCGGAGAGGGCCGCTTTGGCGCGTCCGGCGCGCAGCATCTGCAGGCTCGCGCGAGGCGATGCGCCGAGGCGCAGGTCCCTGCTCTGCCGCGTCGCGGTGACGATGTCGATGAGGTACTTCTTCACTGCGGGCGCCACGTACACGCCACGCACGGCCACGATCAGCGAGTGGATCGTCTCCGCGTCCGTCACGGGTTGAAGAGCCGCCAGGGGGTCGCTCGAGCCGTGGTTGTCGAGCATCTCGATCTCTGCGACGACGGTGGGATAGCCCATTTCGATGCGGGCCATGAACCGGTCGCGCTGGGCCTCGGGCAGCGGGTAGGTGCCCTCCATCTCGATCGGGTTCTGCGTCGCGATGACCATGAACGGGGTCGCGAGCTGGTGGGTCACGCCGTCGACGGTGACCTGACGTTCCTCCATCGACTCGAGCATGGCCGACTGGGTCTTCGGTGAGGCGCGGTTGATCTCGTCACCCACGACGATGTTGGCGAAGATGCCGCCGGGCTTGAACTCGAAAGTCCCGCTCGCCTGGTTGTAGACCGACACGCCCGTCACGTCGCTGGGCAGCAGGTCGGGGGTGAACTGGATCCGCCGGACGGTGGAGGCGATCGAGCGGCCCAGCGCCTTCGCCAGCATCGTCTTGCCGACGCCTGGGACGTCCTCGAGCAGCAGGTGTCCTTCCGCGAGCAGGACAACCATCGCCATGTCGATCGAGCCGCGTTTGCCCTCGATGACGCCCTCGATGGCGCTGCGCACCGCGCCCATGATGTCCAGCACGTCGCCCAGCGACCGTTTCTCGATCACAGTTCCGACCACGTTCCCCTCCTCGCGATCTCGTCCCCTTGTCGTCGAAACCCTACGCGAGACCACCCAACCGCCGCAGGGCCCACGTCTGCTCTCCCTGTGGCGACAGTCGTTGCGGGTCCTGATGGTGGGGAGACATGGCCCATAAACGTGGCCAAAGTGGGGCGAAGTGGGTTACTGTGGGTCGCGGTGGAGCAGGCGGGTCCGTCAGTGGAGCGAAAGGAGGGACTCTTCTCATGGCACGACGGCTTGGGGGGACGTACTTCCCGAAACTCGACGACAAAGGCCGCCTCACTCTGCCGGCCAAGTACAGGGAGCACTTCGCCGATGGCGTCGTGGTGACCCGGGTGCAGGAGGGCTGTCTCGCCGTCTACGACGTGGAGACGTTCGACAGCCTCGATGCCAGGTTCGAGTCACGTGCCACCAGCGAGGCCGATGTCCGCGCTTACCAGCGGTGGCTGAACTCCGGATCTCATGACGATGTCCCAGACAGGCAGGGGCGGATCACCCTGCCTGCGCCGCTGCGAGCGTTCGCCGGTCTCGATCACGACGTTGTCGTCCTCGGTGCCGGCGATCGGGTCGAGGTCTGGGAGCCGGAGCGGTGGGCTCAGCAGTCCGCGCACTTGGACGAGGTGTTCTCCACGTAGCCGCAACCGCGGCGAGGACGAGAAGGAAGGCTCCGCGCTTTCCGGCTTCGATCCGATAGCCCGCACCCTGGCTCACCTTCCCCGGTGCCAGGAGGCGAAAAGGCCACGGATCGAAACCGGTCAGCACGGAGCCACACCACAGGATGGGGTCGAGATGGTGGGCGTGCGCGACACCCACGTGCCGGTCATGGCCGGGCGTGTGCTCGAGCTGCTGGCCCCGGCGCTCGACGAGCCGGGAGCGGTGTACGTGGACGGCACGCTCGGTCTCGCCGGCCATGCGCGCCTGATCCTCGAGCGCTGCCCCGAGGCGCGACTCATCGGCATCGACCGCGATCCTCACGCGCTCGTCATCGCCCGCGAACGACTCGCTGAGTTCGGCGAGCGCGTCCTCCTCGTGGAGGCTGTGTACGACGAGCTGACCGAGGTGCTCGCGGATGCCGGAACGCCGCACGTCGACGCCATCCTCCTCGACCTCGGCCTGTCATCCCTCCAGATCGACCACGCCGAGCGTGGCTTCGCCTACGCGACCGACTCGCCCCTCGACATGCGGATGTCACCCGACGACCCGACCAGCGCTGCTGACCTCGTCAACACGGCGACCCGCAAGGAGCTCGCTCATATCCTCCGCGTGTACGGGGAGGAGCGGTTCGCCGACCGCATCGCCGGCCGGATCGTCGCCGAGCGCGACCTGGGCCCCTTCACGACCTCGGCGCGGCTCGTCAGGACGATCGCCGACGCCATCCCGGCCGCGGCGCGCGCCACGGGCGGACATCCCGCCAAGCGGACGTTCCAGGCGCTGCGGATCGCCGTCAACGGCGAGCTCGACGCGCTCGCCGGTGTGCTGCCTGACGCCATACAGGCGCTGGCGTTCGGCGGCAGGATCGCCGTCCTCGCGTACCACTCCCTCGAGGACCGCCTCGTCAAGGACGCGCTGCGTACAGCATCGACAGACAGCGCGCCTCGCAACCTGCCGATCGTGCCGCCCGAGTACGGACCAGACCTCCGCCTGCTGACCCGCGGCGCGGAACGACCCGACGAATCAGAGACCGCCGTGAACCCTCGCGCGGCATCGGCCCGGTTGCGGGCCGCCGAACGGATCAAGGAGGCGGCGTGAGCGCGCTCGTCGAACCGCGGCAAGCTCCGCAGACCACTTCTCCGCTGCGGCCCGTACCGACGCGGCAGTCCGGGCTCGGGCGCCTGCCGTTCATGCTCATCCTCGCGGGCGTGCTCGTCGTCGGTCTCGTGGGGCTGTTGATGCTCCAGACCCGCGTGCAGGAGCAGTCGTTCGAGGTGCGCCAGCTGCAGGCGCAGGCGACCGAGCTGTCGTACAGGCAGGCGCAGCTCGAGGCCCAGGTCCAGCAGAAGGCGACCCCCGCTGAGATCGCCCGGCAGGCGACCGCGCTCGGCATGGTGCCCAACCCGTACGCCGTGTACATCGACGTCCGTACCGGCAGCGTCGTCGGTGCGCAGACGCCCGTCAGGGGCAACGAGGTGCCGTACATCACGTACAAGTCGCCGGCGCAGAAGGCGGCAGAGGCGCAGGCGGCCGCACCGACACCGGTCCCGGCGCAACCTGGTGATTCGACCCCTCAGGAGACGAACCAGTGACCGACCGCCAGCCCGCGTCCACGTCGGCCCGGCGTCCCTCCGCGAACGGGGCGCCCGCGACGGCACGCACGCACGCGACGCGGTCGTCGACAACCGCCACGAGGTCGGTCAAGTCCCCGGCTGGTCCACCGCCGCGTCACAGGTCACGTAGGCCACCGGAGCGGCGGCTGCCCGTCGGCGCGCCGAAGGGCAGGCTGCGGATCGCTTTGATCGCCCTCGGTCTGATCGCCACGCTGCTCGCTGCCCGCGCCATCGTGGTGCAGGGGCTCGACAGCGCGGCCAACGCCGCGAAGGCCGCCGCCCTCATGAGCGTCTCGCGCACGATCGTCCCGAACCGGGGCACGATCACCGACCGGTACGGCGAGGTGCTGGGCTCGAGCCAGCCGGCGGTCACGGTCATCGCCGACCCCACGCAGATCGCCACCAACGGCAAGCTCGCGTCGGCGATGAGCTCCAAGGACAAGGAGAAGGCCGCCGGGGAGCCGAGCGCTATCGCCGACGTGCTCGTGCAGTACCTCGGCGGTGACCACGACGCGTTCGTCACCCTCCTCACCAAGGCGGACACCAAGTACGTGGTGATCGCCAAGAAGGTCCAGGCCTACACGTACCTGCAGATCGCCGACAGGCTCACGACCCTCGGGTACGTCGGGCTGTACCGGGAAACGGCGGCGGTGCGTACGTACCCGAACGGGACGCTCGCCTCCAACGTGCTCGGCTTCGTGCGTGACAGCGACGACGGTGTCGGCCAGGTGGGCGCGGGGGGCCTCGAGTACGGCTACAACCTGCAGCTCGCCGGCGTCGAGGGGTCGGAGATGTACGAGACCTCGCCGAACGGCAAGATCCCGACCGGCCAGAACGTGCTCGTCCCGGCGCAGGACGGTGTCACGTACGCGCTGACGCTCGACGCGGGCCTGCAGTACATGGTCGAGAGCAGGCTCCAGGAGACCGTCGACCAGGCCAAGGCCGTCTCGGGCACCGCCATCGTCATGAACGTGAAGACGGGCGAGCTGCTCGCGATGGCGAACTACCCGTCGTTCGACTCGAACTCGCCAGGGACGGCCACCGCCGCGAACCTGGGCAACCGGGCGATCACCGACGCGTACGAGCCGGGCTCGGTGCAGAAGGTGCTCACGATGGCCGCGCTGACCGACTCCGGTGTGATCACCCCCGACACGAGGGTCGTCGTACCCAGCCAGGTGATATCCGGCGGCAAGCCGATCAAGGACGCGTTCACCCACAACACGATCAGGCTCACGGCGCGCGGCGTGGTCGCGAACTCCTCGAACATCGGGACAGTGCTGCTCACCCGGCAGATGGACAAGACCAAGCTGGTGGAGTACCTGCGCTCCTTCGGGCTCGGCTCGACCACCGGTCTCGGCCTGCCCGGTGAGGCGTCGGGTTCGGTGCCCTCCACGTCGCTGGCCGACAACACGCGGGACCAGATCGCGTTCGGACAAGGCCTGTCGGTGACGGCCATCCAGGAGGCGGCTGCGGTCGCCGGCATCGTCAACGGCGGCATCTACAACAGCCCGACGATCATCAAGTCCGCTGTGACAGGAGACGGCAAGGCCGTCCCTGTGCCGGTGTCGACGTCGAAGCGGGTCATCTCCGAGGCCTCGTCGGCGATGGTGCTCGACATGATGGAGTCGGTCGTGGCCAGCAAGGTCGGCGTGTCACGGTTCCCCATCCAGGGCTACCGGACGGCGGACAAGTCCGGCACCGCCGAGCGGATCGACCCGACCTGCAAGTGCTACAGCGGCTACGTCGCCTCGTTCGTGGGCGTCGCTCCGGTGGAGGACCCGTCGATCCTCGTCTACATCGTCGTCGACCAGCCGCAGGGCGCGATCCAGGGCTCTCAGGTGGCGGCTCCGGCGTACAAGGACATCATGCGGATCGCGCTCCAGCGGTACGGCGTGCTGCCCAGCTCGACGCCCGCGCCGGTCAAGCCCATCGAATGGTGAGCCGCCTCCGATGAGGAACCGGCAGCTACGGGTAGCGTGGCGGCCGTGACCGCCTCTGAACAGGCTGCCCCGCCTGTACGACCTGTGCAGCCGCATGGCGCCGACCTGGCCGACCTCGTACCGGGTGCACCGTCGGTGCTAGTCACCGGCGTGTCGATGTCGTCCCGTGCGGTGTGCGCGGGGGACCTGTACGTGGGGTTGCCGGGTGCGATGACGCACGGTGCGCGGTACGCGGCTGCTGCGGTCGGCGCCGGCGCCGTGGCGGTCGTGACCGACGAGGCGGGTGCCGCGCAGACAGGCGACCTCGGCGTACCGGTGATCGTCGTTGCCGATCCGCGACAGGCGATCGGCGCGTGGGCCGCGGAGGTGTACGGACACCCCGCGAGCCGGATGCAGACGTACGGGCTCACGGGCACCAACGGCAAGACGACGACCATGTACTTGCTGGCGTCCGCGCTCACCGCTGCCGGCCGTACGGTGGCCACGATCGGTACGATCGGGGCCCGCGTGGGAGCCGAGGCCATCCCGATGAGCCGGACCACCGTCACGACGCCCGAGTCGCCAGATCTCCAGGCGTTGCTTGCGGTGATGGTGGAGCGCGGGGCGGACACCGTCGTCATGGAGGTCTCCAGCCACGCGCTCGCGATGCACCGCGTCGATGCCGTGACGTTCGACGTGGCCGGGTTCACCAACCTCGGCTGGGACCACCGCGACTTCCACCCGACGCAGGAGGACTACTTCGAGGCGAAGGCCAGGCTCTTCCTGCCCGGCCAGTCGCGATCGGCGGTCGTCGCGACCGACGACGACTGGGGCCGAACGCTTGCCGCTCGGGTCCGCTCGGCTGCGATGCCCCTGCTGACAACCGGCGACGACGGGGACGTGAGGGCCACGGCGGTGGAGAGGCTCGCGGGCGGAAGCCAACAGGTCACGGTCGACCTTGCGGACCGCCACCTCGACGTGGTGCTGAGCCTTCCGGGCAGCCACAACGTCCGCAACCTCGTGACGGCCGTGGCGATGCTGCGCGCAGGTGACGTGGTTCTCGAGGACGCGATCCGTGGGTTCTCCGGCGTCACCATTCCCGGACGGCTCGAGCGCGTCGACCTGGGCGCTGACGCTCCTGACGTGTACGTGGACTTCGCCCACACACCGGAGGCTGTCGCGGCCGCTCTGGCCGCGCTCAACGACCGCAGGACGGTGTGCGTGCTCGGCTGCGGCGGTGACCGCGACCACTTCAAGCGAGGTCCGATGGGCGCGGTGGCCGTCCAGGGGTGTGACCTTCTCGTCGTGACCGACGACAATCCCCGTACCGAGGATCCTGCGGCCATCCGCGACGCGATCCTCGAGGGTGCGCGACACGCCCGAGACACCGCTGCGCCCGACACTCGTGCCGCCCGCTGCGAGGTCGTCGACGGTGGCGACCGGCGAAGTGCCATCCGGCGCGCCCTGGAAGGGGCCCGGCCAGGCGATGTCGTGGCCGTACTCGGCAAGGGTCACGAGCACGGCCAGGAGATGCGGGGTAGCGTGACGGCGTTCAACGACACCGACGTGGTCCGCGCGGAGTGGGCCCGGCTGCGACAAGGAGTGCGTACGTGGAGCTGACGCCTCTGGCAGCCATCGCTCGGTCCGTCTCGGGAACGCTCGGTACGGATGACGCGCCGGCCCTCATCGGCCCTGATGTCGTCATCGACTCGCGGCTCGCGACCCCCGGCTCGCTGTTCGTCGCGCTGCCTGGTGAACGTACGGACGGGCATGACTTCGTCGCCGCCGCGGCTGCTGCCGGCGCCGCCGCGGCCCTCGTGGGTCACCCGACAGGTGCGCCTCTCGCTGAGATCGTCGTCGACGACCCGCTCACCGCTCTCGCCGACCTGGCCCGCGTGCAGGTCGCTGCGGCGCGCGAGCGCGGTCTTCGCGTGGCCGCGATCACCGGGTCGGCCGGAAAGACCAGCACCAAGGACCTTCTCGCGCAGGTGCTCGAGGCCGCTGGGGACACCGTGGCGCCGCGGGGGTCGTTCAACAACGAGATCGGTACGCCGTTGACGGCGCTCAAGGTCGGCTCCGAGACCCGGTTCCTCGTCGCTGAGATGGGCGCGCGCGGGCCGGGACACATCACGAGCCTCACGGGGATCGTCCCGCCGGACGTCGGTGTCGTCTGCAACGTCGGTACGGCGCATCTGGGCGAGTTCGGGTCCGTCGAGGCCATTGCCGAGGCGAAGGGTGAGCTCGTCGAGGCCGTACCGTCGACCGGGTGGGCCGTCCTGAACGCTGATGACGAGCGGGTGCTAGCGATGGCTTCGCGGACAAAGGGGCAGGTGCTTCTCGTGTCCGCCGCCGGAGATCCAGGCGGGGAGCACGGGGTCTGGGCCGAGGACGTACGACCCGACGACGGGGAGCGGTACCGCTTCACGTTGCACGCGACAGGGCAGACGCCGGAGACGGTCCAGCTGCAGGTCACGGGCCTCCACATGGTGAGCAACGCCGTGTGCGCCGCAGGAGCTGCCGTCGCGCTGGGCCTGCCTCTGGACGTCATCGCCACGGCGTTGTCCTCCGCGACGCCGCGTTCGCCGTGGCGCATGGAGGTGCTCGACCGATCCGACGGCGTGACGATCGTCAACGACGCGTACAACGCCAACCCGGACTCGACCCGAGCCGCGCTCGACACGGCCGCGCGGATGGTGGCAGCCAGGCAGGCGACGACCCCGGGCGCCAAGCTGTTCGTCGTGCTCGGCGACATGCTCGAGCTCGGTGAGGACACCGCGAGCGAGCACACGAGCATCGGACGCTACGCCGCCGCGTCGGGAGCTGTGCTGGTGCTGGCCGTCGGCGCCCAGGGGCAGCACCTGGTTTCGGGAGCCGCGGGCGAGGGCGTGGATGCGCTGCGGCTCACCCATAAGTCCGAGGCTCTTGCCCAGCTGGCCGGGCTGCGCCCCGGCGACGTCGTGCTCGTCAAGGCCTCCCGCGGCGTCGGCCTCGAGACGGTTGCCGCCGACCTGCTGGGAGCACCATGCTGAGCATCCTCACCGCTGGGGCGATCGCGATGACGATCACCCTGTTCGGCACCCGCTTCCTCATCGAGTTCCTGTCACGGCGCGGGTACGGACAGTTCATCCGCGACGACGGTCCCACCGAGCACCACACCAAGCGCGGCACGCCGACGATGGGCGGCCTCATCCTCATCGTCGCGGTCGTCCTCGGCTACTTCGGTTCCCACCTCATCTTCTGGCGTCCGGTGTCGGCGTCGGGTCTGCTGGCCGTGTTCCTGTTCGTCGGTCTCGGGTTCGTCGGCTTCCTCGACGACTGGACCAAGATCCGCAGGGCGCGCTCGCTGGGCCTCAACGCCAAGGCCAAGCTCATCCTGCAGGGCGTCATCGGGCTGATCTTCGCGATCCTCAGCCTGATGTTCCCCGACCATCGCGGCGTCACCCCGGCCTCCAGCGCGGTGTCGTTCTTGCGAGACATCCCGGCGCTCACGCTGCCCACGTTCGTCGCGGTGCTGTGGATGATGTTCATCATCGCGTCGTTCTCCAACGGGTCGAACCTCACCGACGGTCTCGACGGCCTGCTCTCGGGCGTGGCGACGATGGTGTTCGCTGCGTACGTGATCCTCAACGTCTGGCAGTCCGGACAGTGGTGCGGCCGGGCGTCCACGATCGGCCCACGCTGCTACGAGGTGCGCAACCCCTCGGACCTGGCGCTGTTCGCGATCGCGATCGCCGGCGCCCTGTTCGGCTTCCTCTGGTGGAACGCGAACCCGGCCAGGATCTTCATGGGCGACACCGGATCCCTCGCGATCGGCGGCGCGGTGGCGGCACTCGCGATCATGTCCCGCACCGAGATGCTGAGCGCGGTGATCGGCGCCATGTTCGTCCTCGAGAGCCTGTCAGTGGTCACGCAGGTCGGCTACTTCAAGCTCACAGGAGGCAAACGGCTCTGGCGGATGGCGCCCATGCACCACCACTTCGAGGCGCTCGGCTGGGGCGAGATCACCGTCGTCGTACGCATGTGGATCCTCTGCGGCCTCGCCGTCGCCATGGGGATGGGGTTGTTCTACACCGAGTGGGTGGCGGCTCAGTGATCGCATGGCTGGACGAGGCTGACGGCCTGTCCCCGTGGCACGAGGCGACCGTGCTCGTGCTCGGTCTCGGACGTTCGGGCGTGGCCGCGGCCGATGCCATGCTGTCGCGCGGCGCATCGGTCGTGGGCGTCGAGTCGGCCACGTCGATGTCCCTCGCCGAGGCGGGCACGATGCTCGAGGTCCTTGGCGCGACCGTCCTCATGGGACCCGATGCCCCGACGGTCCTGCCCAACGGCATCGACCTGGTCATCACCTCCCCAGGAGCCCGTCCGTCGTCGCCGCTCCTCGCAGACGCCTCGCGGCGGGGGATACCGGTGTGGGGCGACGTCGAGCTCGCGTGGCGGCTCCAGCAGCCTGACCGGGTCGTACCGTGGCTGGCCGTCACCGGTACGAACGGCAAGACCACGACCACCCAGATGCTCGAGTCCATGCTGCTCGCGGCCGGCCATCGCGCCGCTGCGGTGGGCAACATCGGGCGGCCGATCCTCGAAGCCATGGCCGACGACGTCACGTACGACGTGTACGCGGTGGAGCTGTCGAGCTTCCAGCTGCACTGGACCCACTCGCTCGCCCTGCATTCGGCGGCCGTCCTCAACCTCGAGCAGGACCACCTCGAGTGGTACGAGGACAGCGCCGACTGGTCGGAGCATCCGGATCCCATGGATGCGTACGGCGTGGACAAGGCCCTCATCTACCGCCACGTCACCCACTCGTGCGTCTACAACGCCGAGGCACCTGCCACGGAGCGGATGGTCGAGGAGGCGGACGTCACCGAGGGTGCGCGCGCCATCGGCTTCACCACCGGCGTGCCGGCGATCTCGATGCTCGGCGTCGTCGACGGCCTGCTCGTCGACCGGGCGTTCATCCCGCAGCGTCGGGACTCCGCGATCGAGATCGCGAAGGTCGCCGATGTCGTACCCAACGCTCCCCACAACATCGCCAACGCCCTCGCGGCGGCGGCCCTCGCGCGCTCGTTCGGCGTGCCGCCATCGGCCGTGGCCAAGGGCCTCCAATCGCTGACCATCGGCAGTCACAGGATCCAGACCGTCGCAGAGCTGGACGGCATCCGCTGGGTGGACGACTCCAAAGCGACGAACCCTCACGCGGCCGACAGCTCGCTACGGGCGTTCTCGCCGGTCGTCTGGATCGCGGGTGGCCAGGCGAAGAACACCTCGTTCGATGAGCTGGTCGCGCGCCACAAGGATCGGCTGCGGGGGGCCGTCCTGCTCGGGGTCGATCGTGACCACATCCGCCAGGCCCTCGCCCGACACGCGCCCGAGGTCCCCGTGATCGTCGTGGACAGCACCGACACTGGGGCGATGGACGAGGTGGTACGCGCTGCGCGCTCCCTGGCACAGCCTGGTGACACCGTCCTCCTCGCACCTGGATGCGCCTCGAAGGACATGTACTCGGGATACGACGCGAGGGGCGACGCCTTCGTGGCCGCCGTCCGACGACTTCCCACCGGGACCGGGTGAGGCCGCCTCATGACAGTCCTCACTTCCCCTAGGACGGTCCGCACCGAATCTCGCAACAAGGGCCTCATTCGTCACGCGCTCGACACGCCGCTCGCCAGCCTGTACCTGGTGCTCACGACCACCGGCTTGCTGACCGGGCTGGGCGTGCTCATGGTGCTCTCGGCATCGAGCGTCTACGCCGAGGTGAACTACGGCGACCCGTACTACTTCGCCAAGCGCCAGGTGATGTTCCTGGTCATCGGGCTCGGCGCGGCCTGGCTGCTGACGCGTCTGTCGCCGCGAATTCTCCGCTCGATCGGGTGGCCGGCCCTCATCATCACGTTGATCCTGCTCATGCTGACGTTCACCCCGCTCGGGGTCACCGTGAGCGGCAACCGGAACTGGGTCCAGTTCGGCTCGTCCTGGACGCGGCTGCAGCCATCGGAGTTCGCGAAGCTCGCGCTCCTGCTGTGGGGGGCAGATCAGCTCACCCGTAAGGAGAAGCTGCTCGACAGGCCCAAGGAGCTGGTCCCGT
>DAIPZP010000003.1:10128-19697 GCA_036782155.1 Propionibacteriaceae bacterium | reverse complement strand
ATCGAGGTCGTCGAGGGCGGACTCATCATCGACATCGGCCTGCGCGGCTTCCTGCCGGCGTCGCTGGTGGAGATGCGACGTGTGCGCGACCTGCAGCCCTACGTGGGTCAGGAGCTCGAGGCCAAGATCATCGAGCTCGACAAGAACCGCAACAACGTCGTGCTGTCACGTCGTGCGTGGCTCGAGCAGACCCAGTCCGAGGTGCGCCAGAACTTCCTCACGCAGCTCAAGGCGGGCCAGATCCGCAAGGGCATCGTGTCGAGCATCGTCAACTTCGGCGCGTTCGTCGATCTCGGCGGTGTCGACGGTCTCGTCCACGTCTCCGAGCTCAGCTGGAAGCACATCGACCACCCGTCCGAGGTTGTCGAGGTCGGCCAGGAGGTCACGGTCGAGGTTCTGACCGTCGAGCTCGACCGTGAGCGTGTCTCCCTGTCGCTCAAGGCGACGCAGGAAGACCCGTGGCAGACGTTCGCCCGTACGCACCAGATCGGTCAGATCGTGCCGGGCAAGGTCACCAAGCTCGTACCGTTCGGTTCGTTCGTGCGGGTCGAGGAGGGCATCGAGGGACTTGTCCACGTGTCCGAGCTCGCCGAGCGTCACGTCGAGATCCCCGAGCAGGTCGTCGCCGTCAACGACGACGTCATGGTCAAGATCATCGACATCGACCTCCAGCGTCGCCGGATCTCGCTGTCGCTCAAGCAGGCCAACGAGGGCATCGACATCGCCGCTGACGATTTCGATCCCGCGCTGTACGGCATGACCGCGTCCTACGACGAGCAGGGCAACTACATCTACCCCGAGGGCTTCGATCCGGAGACCAACGAGTGGAAGTCCGGCTACGAGGTGCAGCAGCGCGCATGGGAGCTGCAGTACGCAGAGGCCCACGCTCGCTGGGAGGCTCACAAGAAGCAGGCGGAGGAGGCCGAGCAGGCCGAGAACAACGGTGCTGTCGAAGTGAACACCGGCACGACGTACGCTTCCGGTTCCGCGGAGCCCGCCGAGGGTTCGCTGGCCTCCGACGAGGCGCTGCAGGCGCTTCGGGAGAAGCTCACCGGCGGCAACAGCTGAGCACGTACATGTCACAGACGGGCCCTCGCAACAGCGGGGGCCCGTCTGTGGTTGTCGGGCTGACCGGAGGTATCGCCTCGGGCAAGAGCAGCGTCGCGACGCTGCTCGCTGCCCGAGGCGCGGTGATCATCGACGCCGACGTACTCGCCCGCGACGTCGTGGCCAAGGGCGCCCCTCTGCTGGATGAGGTCGCAGATCGGTTCGGCCCCAGCGTCCTGGCGGCCGACCGCTCATTGGACCGGGCCGCGCTCGGCCGCGTCGTCTTCGCCGACCCCGCCGCGCGGCAGGACCTCGAGGCGCTCATCCACCCGGCCGTGCGGCGTCGTGCGGCCGAGCTGCAGTCCGCGGCACCAGCCGGCGCCGTCGTCGTCCACGTCATCCCCCTGCTCGTCGAAACTGGTCAGTCGGACCGCTTCGACCTCGTCGTCGTGGTCGACGCGGACGAGGCGACACAGCTCGCCCGGATCCGTACGCGCGACGGTCTCGACGCCGCCGCCGGCCATGCCAGGATCGCCGCGCAGGCCACCCGTGACCATCGGCTCGCCGCCGCCGACGTGGTCATCGACAACTCCGGGACGCGAGCCGATCTCGAGCGTCAGGTCGCCCGGCTCTGGCAACGCCTCATGTCCTTCTCAGGCGATTCCGCCACAGGCGACGAAAAACCTTCCTGAGAGTCGATCCGCGCCTTCCGCGCGACCCTCGGATACGCCACTCTGTGCATGGGCCATGTAGACCGGCCAGGGACGATCAGAAAGGGATCTCGTGGAATGTCCGCGCTGCAACACCTCTCTGCCTGAGGTGGCGCACTTCTGCCACGTCTGTGGCACCGATCTCGTCAGCGAGGACGGCGGCCGGAAGGCCTCGTTCGCCCTCAAGCCGGACGAGCCAGTGGCGTCTTTCGCCCTCGTCTCGACGATCATGCCCCGGGGAGTCTCAGGGCGACCGAACACGTACCGGCTGGCACTGGAGGTCACGCTGGCCCTGGTCGCGCTGACCGCCATCGTCGGCGCCGTACCGATCGCCGTGATGATCGCGGCCTTCGCCGTACCCGTCGTCTACATCGTCTACCTCTACGACGTGAACCTCTGGGAGGACGAGCCCCTAACGGTCACGGGTGCCGCCTTCCTGCTCACGCTCGTACTGTCGATCGGCTGGACGTTGGCCTGGGTCGCCATGAGCGGCCACAGCCCGGTGATCCAGATCACCGCGGGAGTCGGCGGCCCGACCATCCTGGGCTTCCTCATCGCCGGCGTGCTCGCACCGGTCGTCGGTGAGCTGATCCGCGAGGCCGGGCCGATCTTCCTCGCGAGCCGTCCGAAGTTCGACGACCTGATGGACGGCCTGACGTTCGGAGTCATCTCCGGCGTGGCGTACGCGACCGGCGACACACTGGTCAAGCACTGGGCGCTGATCACCGGGGGGTTCTCCTCGAGCAACGACGGCGGCGCGTGGCTGGCCCTGCTGGTCCTCGAGGGCTTCATCAAGCCGCTGGTGCTCGGCACCGCGACCGGCATCGCCTGCGCGGAGTTCTCGGGTCTCGGCGAGGGCTACGACGGCTTCACGAACAGGTACTTCCGCGGCTTCGGCGAGGCCGTGCTGGCGTCGGTGCTGTACTTCGGCGGCACGTACCTGCTCAGCTACGTCCCGAACCCGGTCGTCGGCACCGTCCTCAGCATCCTGTACGGACTGGTGCTGCTCGCGGTTCTCCTCATCCGTGTCCGCACCGTGCTCCACAAGGGACTGCTCGAGGCGGCCCTGGAGTACCAAGCGCGCACCGCGGGCGTCGGGCCCGACGGGGTCTTGTCCTTCTGCAGCCGGTGCGAGATGCCGCTCCTGCCCGGCGCCGCCTTCTGCGGCAACTGCGGCACGTCCGTCCGCGCGTCGTCGCGCCTGCACAGCTCCGACCCGGTGCTCGTGTCGGTGGCAGCGGCAGGAGCTGACGAGTCGGTGGCTGAAGCGTTCTCGACCGACGAGTCCGTGACTGAGGCGTCCTCGACCGAGCCGTCCTCGACCGAGCCGTCCGCCGCCGAAGCGTCCTCGACCGAGCCGCCCGCCGCCGAAGCGTCCCAGCTTCCGAAACCCCCACGGCGCCGACGACGACCGAAAACGTCTCCGCCGGACGCACCGGATGACTCGGCCCCCAGCGTCGACGCCACGGATGAGGAGGGTCAGGCATGAGCCAGGGTCCATGGGGTCCGCAGAACCCTCAGGGCGGCTACCCGCCCCAGCAGCCCTACCAGGGAGCACCCGTCCAGCCGCCTCAGCAGGGGATCGGACAGCCGCCGCAAGGCTACGGTCAACCGCAGGGGTACGGACAGCAGCAGGCGTACGGGCAGCAGCCTCCGTACGGTGCGCCGGGCTATGCCGGTGCACAGCCCGGTGGCTTCGGCCCGAGGCCGTACGGGCCGGGTATGCCTGGGGCTCCCGCGCCGCGCGGCGGTAGCTCGACGAAGATCATCGTCATCGTGGTGGCGGCCCTTGTCGTCCTCGGTCTCATCGGCGGTGCTGTGGCGTTGACGGGCAACAAGGGCGGTACGGCAGGGCCGTCCGTCGTGCAGACAACGCCCGCGCGCACGACGACGTCCGCTCCGACCACGGCGACGAAGGCCCCGACCACCACGGCGACGACTGCGCCGACGACCTCGACCGGCGGCGCGATGGCATTGCCGAACGGGCTCTCGGTCACGCCGGCGTCCGGATGGACCGTCAGCGATCAGAGCGCGGACACGGTCGTCCTGACCAACGGGAGCGCGTACTACTACGCGATCGCGGTGTCCGGTGTCACTGCCGGTACGACAGGGGCGGCGATGGTCGACGCGTACCAGACGAACTTGTCGAAGAAGCTCACCAACATCACGAAGTCGAGCACGGATCCCATCGACATCGACCCGTCGATATCGGTGGCTGAGGGCGGCTTGAAGGGGACCTTCGCCTCGTCCAGCGGCACCGAGCAGCTCGGCGTCGCCACGATCGGGTCGGTGCGTCAGTCCGACGGCGTCACGTTCCTGGGCGTGCTGATCTACGACGCGTCGAAGAGTTCCGCCGACCTGAAGCAGCCGTACACCGACATGACGACGTCGCTGCTGAAGTCACAAGTGAAGTGACGCCCGTGCTGGGGGGCGGCGCTGCTGCCCTCCAGCACCGCGCGAAAACTGTCGGTGCCACCACGTAACCTCACCTCTATGCGTCCAGCAGATCAGGTTCAGCGACGGGTGGCACCGTTCCGCGTCCACGCCGACTTCGAGCCGGGCGGCGATCAGCCCGCGGCTATCGAAGAGCTCGAACGGCGCATCAAGGCCGGCGAGACCAACGTGGTGCTTCTGGGCGCCACGGGAACGGGCAAGACGGCCACCATCGCGTGGTTGGCGGAACGTCTGCAGCGCCCGATGCTCGTGATGCAGCCGAACAAGACACTGGCCGCTCAGTTCGCCAACGAGCTGCGGGGGTTCTTCCCCGACAACGCGGTGGAGTACTTCGTCTCGTACTACGACTACTACCAGCCCGAGGCGTACATCCCGCAGACGGACACCTACATCGAGAAGGACTCCTCGCTCAACGAGGAGGTCGAGCGGTTGCGTCACAAGGCGACGTACTCGCTGCTCACTCGGCGCGACGTCATCGTCGTCGCGAGCGTGTCGGCCATCTACGGACTCGGCACTCCGCAGGAGTACGTCGAGACCGCGGTGAGGCTGCGTGTCGGCGAGGAGCACGGACGCGACGCACTGCTCCGCCAGCTGGTCGACATCCAGTACGTGCGCAACGACGTGGCCGGCACCCGCGGCACGTTCCGGGTGCGGGGTGACACCGTCGAGGTGTTCCCGATGTACGAGGAGCTGGCCTGGCGGATCGAGTTCTTCGGCGACGAGGTCGAAGCGTTGTCCACGCTTCACCCCGTGACTGGCGAGGTCGAGTCCAACGACCAGGAGCTCCTCGTCTTCCCGGCGACCCACTACTCGGCCGGGGCGCAGCGCATGGAGCGTGCGATCGCGACGATCGAGGCGGAGCTGGCTGAGCGACTGGCCGAGCTCGAGGGGGATCAGCGGCTGCTGGAGGCGCAGCGGCTGCGCATGCGGACGACATACGACATCGAGATGATGCGCCAGATCGGCAGCTGTTCGGGCATCGAGAACTACTCCCGTCACATCGACGGCAGGACGGCGGGCAGTGCGCCGAACTGCCTGCTCGACTACTTCCCCGAAGACTTCCTCCTTGTCATCGACGAGTCCCACGTCACGGTGCCGCAGATCGGCGGGATGTACGAGGGAGACATGTCACGCAAGCGGATGCTCGTCGAGCACGGCTTCCGGCTGCCGAGCGCGATGGACAACCGGCCGCTGCGCTGGGAGGAGTTCGTCGACCGTATCGGGCAGACCGTGTACCTGTCGGCGACGCCAGGGCCGTACGAGATGGCCAAGTCCGAAGGCTACGTGGAGCAGCTCATCCGGCCGACGGGCCTTGTCGACCCAGAGATCGTGCTCAAGCCGACCAAGGGGCAGATCGACGACCTCATCGGCGAGATCAGAGCACGCGCTGAGCGTAACGAGCGGGTCCTGGTCACAACGCTCACCAAGAAGATGGCGGAGGATCTCACCGACTACCTGCTGGGCAACGGGGTCCGCACCAGATACCTGCACTCCGAGGTCGACACCCTGCGGCGCATCGAGCTGCTTCGGGAGCTGAGGCTGGGGGAGTACGACGTGCTGGTGGGGATCAACCTCCTCCGTGAGGGCCTCGACCTTCCTGAGGTGTCGCTGGTCGCGATCCTCGACGCTGACAAAGAAGGCTTCCTGCGCAGCGGCCGCAGCCTGATCCAGACCATCGGCCGCGCGGCTCGAAACGTGGATGGTCAGGTCCACATGTACGCGGATGCGGTGACCGCCTCGATGCAGCAGGCCATCGACGAGACGAACCGACGTCGCGAGAAGCAGGTGGCCTACAACGTGGCTCACGGCGTCGACCCGCAGCCCTTGCGGAAGAAGATCGCCGACATCACCGACATGCTGGCGCGAGAAGATGCCGATACGCAGAGCCTGTTGTCGCGCAGCGGAGGTCGCGGCGGCAAGAGGCAGGCGCCGGTCCCCTCCCTCTCTGAGCGAGCGGCGAAGCGTGACCTCAAGGGACTGCCCGCGGGGGAGCTCGCCGACCTCGTGGCCGAGCTCACCGACCAGATGCACGGGGCGGCCGCGGAGCTGCAGTTCGAGACCGCTGCACGCCTGCGCGACGAGATCTCCGACCTGAAGAAGGAACTGCGCCAGATGCTGGAGGCGACGCGCTGACAGACACTGGGCCACCCACCCGCACTACCCTGATCTTGAGCGCCCCCTAGACTGGGAAGCGCTCAAGGAGGGGAGTACTCCCACGGCGGGCATGTCGTCAGCACACCGCACCAGCGGTCGGCGGCCCGGTCGGGACTTCCCGATGGACGAGACCTCCCGAGCCGATCCGGTCCGCCCTGAAAGGTCTCCTTGAATGCACGTCACTCCGCTCGCCTGGACGCTCACCATCGTGGTGCTGCTGGCCGTCCTCGCTCTCGATGTCTTCGTCGTGGGCCGACGCCCGCACGAACCCAGCACACGTGAGAACGCTCTCGCGATCGGCATGTACGTCGGCGCCGCGCTGCTGTTCGGTGTGGGGGTCGCCTGGATGATGGGCCCGGCGTACGGTGGCCAGTTCATCGCCGGCTGGCTCACCGAGTACTCGCTGTCCATCGACAACCTGTTCATCTTCCTCATCATCATGAGCAGGCTCAGCGTGCCGCGTCACCTCCAGCAGTTCGCGCTGCTGGTCGGGATCATCCTGGCGTTGGTGCTCCGAGGCGTCTTCATCGCGCTGGGTGCTGGGCTGATCCAGCTCTTCTCTGGGGTGTTCTTCCTGTTCGGCGGCTTCCTGATCTACACCTCGATCGGCCTGGCCAAGGACTTTTTCGAGAAGGACACCGAGGAAGAGGCCACCGACAATCTCGCGACGCGGTGGGTGAAGCGCAGGCTTCGCTTCACCGAGGAGTTCCATGGCACCCAGCTGCGGATCCGCGAGGACGGCCGCCGGACCTGGACCCCGATGTTCCTCGTGATCGTGGCGCTGGGAACCGCGGATCTGCTGTTCGCCCTCGACTCCATCCCGGCGATCTACGGGCTCACGAGCGAGCCGTACCTCGTGCTCACCGCGAACATCTTCGCCCTCATGGGGCTTCGACAGCTCTACTTCCTGCTGGGCAACCTGTTGAAGAAGCTCGTCTACCTCTCGCTCGGCCTGTCGGTGATCCTGGCCTTCATCGGGGTGAAGCTGGTGCTCCATGCGATGCACGAGTACCACCTCGACACGCGGCTGGGCTTCGACGGCGAGATCTCCCTGGGCGTCTCGCTCGGGGTGATCGTGGGGACGCTCGCCGTGACGACGATCGCGAGCATCATCGCATCACGCCGCTCGCCGAGTCAGGACTGAGTCAGCGAAGCGGCCCGATGCTCATGTGCTCGGCTCCGGACACGGCCGTGCGGGGGAGTCTGCCCGTCAGCCAGCCGAGGAGGTTGGCGTCACTGCCCGTCACCTCGGAGGAACCTGGCCGGGAGCCGACCCGCAGGACGCGGCCACTGCCGGTCATGAGCGCGATACCGGGACCCGTGACGAGGTCCGTCCGTCGGTAGAGGTTCCAGGCAAGCAGCCACTCAGCGACCCGGGGGTCGATGTCTCCGAACACGAAGCCGCAGTCGAGGTCGACGTGGTGGAGCACGACTTCGTTGAGGCGCAGCATCGGCAGGTCAGCTGCGGTGAGGCCGTCGAGGCGACCATTTAGGGGGGTCGCCCATCCTTCCGCGGTCACCTGGTCGAAGCTGTCGTTGAGGAGACCCGAAGCGGTGTCGAGATCGATCTGGATCTCCAGAGGGCTACGGCGGGAACCGGCTTCGAGGTCCTGGACGAGGTCGTCACGTTCGAGCTCCGGACGGGAGGCCAGGCGCATCAGGTAGCGGCGCAGGACGTCGGCGTTACGTGCTAAGTGGGTGGCGACGTGGGCTCGCGTCCATCCGGGGAGCGCGGTGGGCCCGAGCCAGTCGCTGTCGGAGATCGCGATCGTGTCCCCGAGAAGCCGCTGCGTAGCGGCCATCTTGAGCTGTCTGACCTCGACGAAGTCGGCGTCGGGAACGATCATGACAACCAACCTACGGCCCCCAGACCACCCTTGGGACCCGCGTCGAGATCGACGGACGTGAATTGTCGGTGCGCCCCCGTACGATGACCGGCGTGATGGACAGACTCGTTGTCAGAGGCGCCCGGGAGCACAACCTCAAGAATGTGTCGCTCGACCTGCCTCGCGACGCCCTGATCGTGTTCACGGGTCTGTCCGGTTCCGGCAAGTCGTCGCTGGCATTCGACACGATCTTCGCCGAGGGCCAGCGACGCTACGTGGAGTCGCTTTCCGCGTACGCCCGGCAGTTCATCGGCCAGATGGACAAGCCGGCCGTCGACTTCATCGAGGGCCTCTCGCCGGCGGTGTCGATCGACCAGAAGTCGACCTCGCGCAACCCTCGCTCGACCGTCGGCACGATCACGGAGGTGTACGACTACCTCCGTCTCCTGTTCGCCAGGGCTGGACGGCCGCACTGCCCGCAGTGTGGCGAGCCTGTCAGTCGGCAGACGCCTCAGCAGATCGTCGACAGGCTGCTCGCTCTCCCCGAGGGAACCCGCTTCCAGGTTCTGGCGCCGGTCATCCGGGGAAGGAAGGGCGAGTACCACGAGCTCTTCACCGAGCTGGCCACCGAAGGTTTCGCCCGCGTCCGGGTGGACGGCGAGGTCCACCAGCTCACGCAGCCGCCCACGCTCGACAAGCAGCGCAAGCACTCCATCGACGTGATCATCGACCGGCTCACCGTCAAGGCGACCGTGAAGCAGCGGCTCACCGACTCGGTGGAGACCGCTCTGCGGCTCGCCCAGGGCATCGTGTCGATCGACTTCGTCGACGAGCCGGAGACCAGCCAGAACCGGGAACGGCGCTACTCGGAGAAACTGGCGTGCCCCAACAACCACGACATCGCGATCGAGGAGCTCGAGCCGCGGCAGTTCTCGTTCAACGGCCCGTGGGGCGCCTGCCCCGTCTGCTCGGGGCTGGGCACGATGCTCGAGGTCGATCCCGAGCTGGTGGTTCCCGACCCGTCGATGAGCCTGTCGGAGAACGCCATCTCGGTATGGTCGTCGCCCACGGTCGCCGGCTACTTCCAGAACCTGCTCGCAGGCCTGGCGGAGACCGAGCACTTCTCGATGTCGACGCCGTTCCGCGACCTGACACCGACTATCCAGAACCTCGTCATGCTGGGAGCCGGGGAGCCGGTCTACGTCCGCCACCGCAACCGCTACGGACGGGTGCGGACCTACTCGGCGAAGTACGAGGGGGCCATCCCGTACATCAAGCGGCGTCACGCCGAGGCGGAGAGCGACGTCGCGCGGGAACGGTACGCCGAGTTCATGCGCGAGATCCCGTGCGCGACGTGCCACGGGGCGCGGCTGAAGCC
>DAIPZP010000003.1:0-10028 GCA_036782155.1 Propionibacteriaceae bacterium | reverse complement strand
CAGCGGATCCGGCTGGCCACCCAGATCGGGTCAGGACTGGTCGGCGTGCTGTACGTGCTCGACGAACCCTCGATCGGGCTCCACCAGCGTGACAACCGTCGGCTCATCGACACGTTGGTCCGACTGAGGAACCTGGGCAACACGCTCATCGTCGTCGAGCACGACGAGGACACGATCCGTGCGGCCGACTGGGCCGTCGACATCGGCCCTGGCGCTGGGGAGCACGGTGGCGAGGTGATCGTCTCCGGACCTGTGAGCGAGCTGCTGGCGAGCAAAGAGTCCCTCACCGGCGCGTACCTATCAGGCCGTCGGTCGATCCCGCTGCCGTCCGCGAGGCGGCCGCTCACGGGCCGGTCGGTGACGATCGTCGGGGCGCGCGAGAACAACCTTCAGGACGTGACGGTGTCGTTCCCCTTGGGCCAGCTGATCTCGGTGACGGGAGTGTCCGGCTCAGGCAAGTCGACGCTGGTGAACGGGATCCTGTACGCGGCGTTGGCTCGGCGCATCTACAACTCCAAGCACCTGCCCGGCCGACACACCCACATCGACGGCTACCACGAGATCGACAAGGTCATCCACGTCGACCAGTCGCCGATCGGGCGAACGCCCCGGTCGAACCCGGCGACGTACACGGGGGTCTTCGACCGGATCCGCGCCCTGTTCGCCGAGACCCCCGAGGCGAAGGTCCGCGGCTACCAGCCGGGCCGCTTCTCGTTCAACGTCAAGGGCGGCCGGTGCGAGAACTGCTCGGGCGACGGCACGATCAAGATCGAGATGAACTTCCTGCCGGACGTGTACGTACCGTGCGAGGTGTGCCATGGGGCCCGCTACAACCGCGAGACGCTCGAGGTGCACTACAAGGGCCGGACGATCGCCGAGGTGCTCGACATGCCGATCGAGGAGGGTGCTGAGTTCTTCGCGGCCATTCCAGGGATCGCACGCCACCTCACGACACTGGTGGACGTCGGGCTCGGCTACGTCCGGATGGGGCAACCGGCTACGACCTTGTCGGGCGGCGAGGCCCAGCGCGTGAAGCTGGCAGCGGAGCTGCAGCGGCGGGCCACGGGCCGGACCATGTACGTGCTGGACGAGCCCACCACCGGGCTCCACTTCGAGGACATCCGCAAGCTGCTGGGGGTGCTTCAGAAGCTCGTCGACACAGGCAACTCCGTGGTGGTCATCGAGCACAACCTCGACGTCATCAAGTCGTCCGACTGGGTTATCGATCTCGGACCCGAAGGTGGGTCGAGGGGCGGTCAGGTGATCGTCACCGGCACGCCGGAGCAGGTGGCGGCGTGCCCGGAGTCGTACACGGGTCAGTTCCTCGCAAAGGCGCTCAAGGGCACCGACATCGGGGTCGCTGAGCTGCTGGTCGCGCCGCCGCCCCCGCCGCCGGTCAAGAAATCACGAGTGAGTCGCCGGACTGCGTGACGGCGGCCGCGGCAAGCGCCCTTCTGGCAGGCCCGGAGATGACCGAGCCATCTTTCACCGAGAACAAAGAGCCGTGGCAGGTGCAGACGATCGCGCCGTTCGTGATCTCCGACACCGGGCAGCCCTGGTGCGTACAGACGCTGCTGAACGCCTTGTAGGTGCCCGCAGTGGGCTGCGTCACCACGAAGTTCGCGTTCTGCATGATGACCCCACCGCCGACGGGGACGTCCGCCTTCTTCACGGAGTTTCCGGCTGCGGCGCCGCCACCCGAACCCCCGGTGCCCGTTGTCGCTCCGCCCCCTCCGTTGCTCGTCGACCCACCGTTGCCCATCGAACCGTCGCCGCCGGTCGTGGCGTCCGTGCATGCCGCGAGGCCTAGTCCGGCGAGCGTGAGACCCATGCCTGCGGCGAAGAGACTACGACGCGGGACGTCAGGAAACATCGAACCTCCTGGTTGGTTGACGCTTCAACCCTACGGTGAGCAGTGTGGCAGACCCAGTCTCGCCCACAACTCACAGCCAAACGTGGGAAATCCACAGGAAGGCCCCAGGTCGGTCGTGGCGGCTACATTGGGCGACTGTGGCAGATCCGGTGACGTACAGACCGAAGGTGGGGTCCATCCCCACCGACGCCGGCGTGTACAGGTTCAGCGACGCCCACGGCACCGTGATCTACGTCGGCAAGGCCAAGAACCTCCGGCAACGGCTCAACTCCTACTTCGCGGATCCCGCAGGGCTCCATCACCGCACCCGCACGATGGTCTTCACCGCGTCCAAGGTCGAGTGGACGGTCGTCCAGAACGAGCTGGAGGCGCTGCAGCTCGAGTACACGTGGATCAAGAAGTACGACCCGCGGTTCAACGTGAAGTACCGCGACGACAAGACGTACCCCTGGCTCTGCGTCAGCTGGTCTGACGAGTTCCCACGGGTGTTCGTCGGACGTGGCTCCAAGCGGCGCGGCTGGCGCTACTTCGGCCCGTACGGTCACGCGTGGGCCATCCGCGACACGGTCGACGCGCTCCTCGGCGTCTTCCCGATGCGTTCCTGCAGCGCCGCCACGTTCCGCTCGGCGGCGGCGTCTGGTCGGCCGTGCCTGCTCGGCTACATCGACAAGTGCTCCGCCCCCTGCATCGGGCGCATCACCCCCGAGGCCCATCGAGAGATCGCCGACGACTTCTGCGCCTTCATGGGCGGCCAGACGCGTGTGATCGAGCGGCGGCTGGAGAACCAGATGGCGGCCGCGTCCCACAACATGGAGTACGAGCGCGCGGCCGTCGTCCGAGACCAGCTGGGCGCACTGCGAAAGATCCTGGAACGCAACGCGATCGTGCTTCAGGACGGCACCGACGCCGACGTGGTCGCGATGGCGGTCGACCAGCTCGAGGTCGCCGTTCAGGTGTTCCACGTCCGCGACGGACGTGTCCAGGGAGAGCGGGGCTGGGTCGCCGACCGTGCTGACGAGGGCGACGAATCGACGCTCATCGAGGCGTTCTTGCTGCAGCTGTACGCCGAGCAGGTGTCTCCCGACATGACGCCTGTCGAGCGCCGCCGTGCCGTACCGCCGCTGGTCCTCGTGCCCGCGTTGCCGAATGGTGCGGAACTCATGGAGCAGCTGCTCGCCAGCGAGCGGGGTGCGAAGGTACGGATCCAGATCCCGCAGCGCGGCGACAAGCGCGTCCTGCTCGACACGGTCGCGCGGAACGCCTCCGAAGCCCTGACGCGCCACAAGACGCGGCGAGCGAGCGACCTCACCACCCGCAACCGTGCGCTGGAGGAGATCCAGGAGGCCCTGGGCCTTCCGACCGCGCCGCTGCGCATCGAGTGCTTCGACATCTCCCACCTGCAGGGCACGGAGACCGTGGCCTCGATGGTCGTCTTCGAGGACGGCCTCGCCCGCAGGTCGGAGTACCGCCGGTTCGTCGTTCGTACGGTCAGCTCCAACGACGTGGGCGCCATGACCGAGGTGCTGACCCGGCGTTTCCACCGCCTGTTCGAGGAGCGGCAGCTGCTCACCGAGGTCGATGGTGACGAGGCCGCCGCCGCTCTCATTGACGCCACGACCCGGGCGCCTCGCGGGTTCGCGTACGCGCCGGGCCTGTTGGTGGTCGATGGCGGAGCGCCCCAGGTGGCGGCCGCGCAGGCCGTCCTCGACGGGTTCGGCGTCACGGACATCGCCGTCTGTGGCCTCGCCAAGAGGCTGGAGGAGGTGTGGCTTCCCAACGAAGAGTTTCCGCTCATCCTGCCGCGGACCAGCGAGGGGCTGTACCTGCTGCAACGGATCCGCGACGAGGCGCACCGGTTCGCTATCACCCACCATCGCGGCCGTCGAAGCGTGTCGATGGTGGAGTCGCTGCTCGACGACGTCGCCGGCTTGGGAGAGGTGCGCCGCAAGGCGCTGCTGCGCCGCTTCGGCTCGATGAAGAAGCTCCGTTCCGCGACCGCTGCAGAGATTGCCGAGACCCCGGGCTTCGGCCCACGGCTCGCGGAGGCGGTCGTCGCGGCCGTGGCGTCCCAGCAGGTTCCCGAGTCCGTGAACCTGACGACGGGAGAAATCCTCGACTGAGCCCGTGTGGCCCCGGCCACTCGCGTGTCGTCGCTAGCGATAATGGCAACTGTGAGCGAGCACCAGACAACACAGCGAGTCGTCGTCATCACCGGCATGTCCGGGGCGGGCCGGCGCACGGCCGCGCACGCGATGGAGGATCACGGCTGGTACGTGGTCGACAACATCCCTCCCGTGATGCTGCCGCTGCTCGTCCGGCAGCTTGCGTCCGACGGGATCACGAAGCTGGCGGTCGTCATCGACGTACGCAGCCGCGCTGACATGCAGCACCTGCCGGTGGTGTTCTCGGACCTGGCCGACCAGGGCATCACCGCGGAGATCTGCTTCATCGAGGCCACCGACGAGATGATCGTCAAGCGTCAGGAGTCGTCTCGTCGACCGGTGCCGCTCCAGGAGGACGGCCGGATGATCGAGGGCATCCGGCGTGAGCGCCGCATGATGTCGACCCTGCGGGCCGCCGCGGACATGGTCATCGACACGACTCCTCTCAACGTCCACCAGCTCCAGCAGCGGGTGGCCCACGCGTACGGAGGCGACGACCGTGACGAGCTCCGCGTCATCGTCGTGTCCTTCGGCTTCAAGAACGGGGTGCCGATCGACTCCGACATGGTCTTCGACGTACGGTTCCTGCCCAATCCGCACTGGGTGCCGGAGCTGCGCCCGCAGACCGGCCTGTCGGAGGCCGTCTCGTCGTACGTCCTTGGGCAGCCCGCCGCTGAGCCGTTCCTCACCCACCTGCTCGGACTCCTCGACAGCGTGCTGCCCGGGTACGTGTCCGAGGGCAAGCGGCAGGTTGAGCTCGCCATCGGATGCACGGGTGGGAAGCACCGCTCCACGGCGATCTCGGAGGAAGTGGCCCGCCGGCTTCGCGAGCGGTCGCTGAACGTCCAGGTCATGCACAGGGATCTCGGGCGCGAATGACCCGCCAGATGTCCAGGCTCCCGGCCGTGGCGGCTCTGGGAGGTGGGCACGGTCTTTCGGCGACGCTGACGGCGCTGCGACGGCTCACCGACTCGCTGACGGCGATTGTCACGGTCGCCGACGACGGCGGGTCGTCGGGTCGGCTCCGCGAGGAGTTCGGATGCCTGCCGCCGGGCGACCTCCGCATGGCCCTGGCCGCGTTGTGCGGGGACGACTCCGAGGGCAGGCTGTGGGCCGACGTGCTCCAGTCACGGTTCGCCGGCAATGGTCCGCTCGCCGGACATGCGATCGGCAACCTCCTCATCGCCGGCCTGTGGCAGCGACTCGCCGACCCGGTCGAAGGCCTGGACATGGTCGGCCAGCTGCTGGGGGTACGTGGCCGTGTGCTGCCGATGTCGGCGGTCCCTCTGGCTATCGAGGCGGACGTCGTCGGGCTGCGTACCGACGCCCCCGACGAGGTGATGGTTGTACGTGGCCAGGCCCAGGTCGCGAAGACCACGGGCCGCGTCGTCGGGTTACGGCTGCGTCCGGATCGCCCACCCGCTCATCCCGACGCGGTGGCCGCGCTCCAGGAGGCCGACTTCATCGTGCTGGGACCAGGTTCCTGGTTCACGTCGGTCCTCGTACACCTCCTCGTGCCGGAGCTCGCGGACGCGATCGTCACCTCGTCGGCGGAGCGGATCCTCGTGCTCAATCTCGTTCCGGAGGACGAGACAGCCGGGTTCTCGCCTGCCGCCCACATCGACGTGCTCGCCCAGTACGCCCCGACGCTCCGGCTCGACCACGTGATCGCCGACGAGCGCTTCGCCCGGCTCGACGGACACCTCAGGACGTACGTGGAAAGCCTCGGAGCCCAGCTGCACATCGCGAGGCTAGGGATGCGCGATGGGTCGGCCCGCCACGACCCGTTACTCCTGGCCGCCTCGTTGGCTGGGGCCATGGGTCTGTGATCGGGTCTGGGACACCCGGCGCTGTGTGACAAGATTGCCCAATGGCGTTGACCCAGCAGGTGAAGTCAGAGCTGGCGACAGTGGTGACGACCAAGCCCTGCTGCCGCCGCGCGGAAGCTGCCGCCATGCTTCGGTTCTCCGGTGGCCTTCATCTCGCTGGTGGACAGATCATCGTGGAGGCCGAGCTGGACACCGGCGCCGCCGCCCGCCGTCTGCGTTCCACGATCACTGAAGTCTTCGGCCTGCAGTCCGAGCTCGTCACGGTCACCTCGTCCGGCCTGCGCCGTGGCACCCGCTACATCGTCCGCCTCATCAAGGACGGCAGTGCGCTGGCCCGTCAGACGGGTCTGGTCGACAAGCGTGGCCGTCCCGTACGTGGCCTGCCGCCCTCCGTCGTCGGCGGTGGCATGTGCGACTCCGTGGCGACGTGGCGTGGGGCATTCCTCGCGCACGGCTCGCTGACCGAGCCCGGTCGCTCGATGTCCATGGAGGTGACCTGCCCCGGTCAGGAGTCGGCGCTGGCGCTCGTCGGTGCCGCCCGGCGCCTCGGGATCGTCGCCAAGCCGCGTGACGTCCGTGGCGTCGACCGCGTCGTCATCCGCGACGGCGACGCCATCGCCGCCATGCTCACCCGCCTCGGAGCCCATCAGACGGTGCTGGCCTGGGAAGAGCGCCGCGTACGCCGCGAGGTACGTGCATCGGCGAACAGGCTGGCCAACTTCGACGACGCCAACCTTCGCAGGTCGGCCCACGCGGCCGTCGCCGCCGGGATGCGCGTGAGCCGCGCACTCGAGATCCTCGGCGAGGACGTACCGGGGCACCTGCTCACGGCCGGAACGCTCCGTCTGGAGCACAAGCAGGCCTCCCTGGAAGAGCTCGGCGCCCTCCACGTACCGCCCCTGACGAAAGACGCCGTTGCCGGCCGGATTCGCCGACTTCTCGCCATGGCCGACCGCCGCGCGACAGAGCTCGGCGTGCCTGACACCGCCGCCGTGCTGCCTCCTGATTACGACGAGCAATAGTCGTCATCGACTCCTGACCCGGGTGCGCGCGAGCCGAGGAGATTCGTTAGGCTGACAGCGTCCGAACGTCTGTTCCGGGTGCGGGAGCATCCGGTGAGAAGGAGTCCTGCACATGACTGTCAAGGTTGGCATCAACGGGTTCGGCCGCATCGGTCGCAACTACTACCGCGCTCTGGTCGCTGCCGGCGCGGACCTTGAGGTCGTCGCGGTCAATGACCTGACCGACAACCACACCCTCGCCCACCTGCTCAAGTACGACTCGATCCTCGGCCGTTTCCCGGGCGAGGTCACCTACGACGACGCTGCGATCTACGTGGACGGCAAGGCGATCAAGGTTTTCGCTGAGAAGGATCCCGCTGGTCTGCCTTGGGGCGAGCTCGGCGTCGACATCGTCATCGAGTCGACCGGCTTCTTCACCGATGGCACGAAGGCCAAGGCCCACCTCGATGCGGGCGCCAAGAAGGTGCTCATCTCCGCTCCGGCGAAGAACGAGGACATCACGATCGTCATGGGCGTCAACGACGACAAGTACGATCCGGCGACCCAGAACATCATCTCCAACGCGTCCTGCACGACGAACTGCCTGGCGCCGATGGCGAAGGCCCTCAACGACGGCCTCGGCATCGTCAAGGGCCTCATGACGACGATCCACGCGTACACGCAGGACCAGAACCTGCAGGACGCCCCGCACAAGGACCTCCGTCGTGCGCGCGCCGCGGCCATCAACATGGTCCCGACCACGACCGGCGCCGCCAAGGCCGTCGCGCTCGTGCTGCCGGAGCTCAAGGGCAAGCTCGACGGGTACGCCATGCGCATCCCGATCCCGACCGGTTCCGCCACCGACCTCACCTTCGAGGCCTCCCGTGAGACCACCGTCGAAGAGGTCAACGCGATCGTGAAGGCCGCCGCCGAGGGCCCCATGAAGGGCAAGCTCGTCTACACCGAGGACCCGATCGTCTCCAAGGACATCGAGACCGACCAGGCCTCCTGCGTCTTCGACGCGCAGCTCACCAAGGTGATCGGCAACATGGTCAAGGTCGTCGGCTGGTACGACAACGAGTGGGGCTACTCGAACCGTCTCGTCGACCTCACCGTCCTCGTCGGCTCGAAGCTCTGATCCGCTCCCACTCTGAGAAAGGCCTACACGTGAGGTCAGTACCCGACCTTGGCGCGCTCGCTGGTAAGCGCGTCCTGATTCGCTGTGATTTCAATGTCCCGCTCGACGGTGACGTCATCACCGACGACGGGCGCATCCGCGCCGCGCTCCCGACGCTCACCGGCCTGATCAAGGCCGGCGCGAAGGTCGTGGTACTGGCCCACCTGGGCCGTCCTAAGGGCCTCATCAACCCGAAGTACAGCCTCGCCCCGGCCGCGAAGCGGCTGGGCGAGCTGCTCGGCACCGACGTGAAGCTGGCAGGAGACGTGGTCGGTGAGTCGGCGCACGCGATGGTTGCCGGACTCGCCGACGGCGAGATCGGCATGTGCGAGAACGTTCGCTACGAGCCGGGCGAGGAGAGCAAGGACGACGCCGAGCGTGGCGCACTCGCTGCCCAGTACGCGGCGCTGGCCGACGTCTTCGTCTCCGACGGCTTCGGTGTCGTCCACCGCAAGCAGGCCTCGGTCTACGACGTGGCGAAGCTCCTGCCGTCCGCGGCTGGTTCGCTCGTCGCCAAGGAGGTCGAGGTCCTCAAGAAGCTCACCCAGCACCCCGAGCGTCCGTACGTGGTCGTCCTCGGCGGGGCGAAGGTGGCCGACAAGCTCGCGGTCATCGACAACCTGCTGCAGGTCGCCGACACGCTGGTCGTCGGCGGTGGCATGGCCTACACGTTCCTCGCCGCGCAGGGTTACGAGGTCGGCGGCTCCATCCTCGATGCGGAGAACATCGAGGCGTGCAAGGGCTACCTGGCGCAGGCCAAGGCCGCCGGCAAGCAGATCCTGCTGCCGGTCGACACGCGCGTGGCAGCCGAATTCGACTTCGCCGGCCGTACGGTCTCCGAGGTCTCGATCGTCCCGTCCAGCGAGATCCCGGCCGACCAGTCGGGCCTGGACATCGGCCCTGAGACGCAAGTGCTGTTCGCCGACGCGATCCTGGGCGCCAAGACGGTGTTCTGGAACGGGCCGATGGGCGTTTTCGAGATCGAGGCTCTGGCTGCAGGTACGAAGGCCGTGGCTGCGGCCCTCGCCGAGACCGACGCCTTCACGGTCGTCGGCGGCGGCGACTCTGCAGCGGCTGTACGTCAGCTCGGCTTCGCCGACGACGCGTTCGGCCACATCTCGACCGGCGGCGGCGCGTCGCTGGAGTACCTCGAGGGCAAGACCCTTCCGGGTCTGTCCGTGCTGGAAGGCTGAGCGATGGCGAACCGCACCCCGCTGATGGCGGGCAACTGGAAGATGAACCTCAACCACGTCGAGGCGACTGGACTCGTCCAGAAGCTCGCGTGGACCCTGGTCGACCACAAGTACAACCCGGCGACGACCGGAGCGGCCGTCATCGTGCCGTTCACCGATATCCGTACCGTGCAGACGCTCATCGAGGCCGAGAAGTACCCGATCGCCTGGGGTGCTCAGGACGTCTCCGTCCATGCCTCGGGCGCCTACACCGGCGAGATCTCGGCGGACATGCTCGCCAAGCTCGGCTGCACGTACGTGGTGGTCGGCCACTCGGAGCGCCGTGAGTACCACGCGGAGACCGACGAGATCATCAACGCCAAGGCCAAGGCGGTCATCGCGGCCGGCATGACGCCGATCGTCTGCTGCGGCGAGGTGCTGGAGATCCGCAAGGAGGGCCGCCACGTGGCGCACGTCCTCGGCCAGGTCACGGCCTGTCTCGAGGGACTCACGCCGGAGCAGGTCGGCGCGCTCGTCATCGCGTACGAGCCGGTCTGGGCCATCGGTACCGGCGAGGTCGCCACACCTGCGGATGCGCAGGAGGTCTGCGGGGCTATCCGCGGCAAGGTCTCCGAGCTTGTGGGACCTGCGGCGGGCGCCGCCGTACGGATCCAGTACGGCGGCTCGGTCAAGTCGAGCAACGTCGTCGACATCATGGCCCAGCCCGACGTCGACGGTGCCCTCGTGGGCGGGGCTAGCCTCGATCCGGAGGAGTTCTCCAAGGTCGTCCTGTTCCAGGGCTGATCACAGCTAG
>DAIPZP010000002.1:0-22373 GCA_036782155.1 Propionibacteriaceae bacterium | reverse complement strand
TGTTCGCCACGGTCGGCGGTGGCCGCATCGCCTTCGACGGCGCCATCCACACCGGTCACATCGGCCGCAAGAACGACAAGCTCTTCGCCTGACCGTCCGAGCGCGGCTGGGTCAGCCCAGGAGGGTCGACACGCGCTCGCGGATCGCGGCCTCGATCGTGTCGCGGTCTTCGCGTCCTGGGATCACCAGATAGCGCTCGGGTGCAGCCGCCGCGAGGTCGAGGAAGTACGACCGGACGCGCTCGTGGAACTCCGTACCGGCCGCTTCCAGCCGGTCGAGGTCGACCTTCTCCCCCAGCGCCCGCTCGACCGGCACGTCGAGCAGCACGGTGAGGTCGGGAACCAGCCCGCCGGTCGCCCAGTCGGCCAGGCCGCCGATCTCGTCAGCGTCGAGCACTCGGCCCGCCCCCTGGTAGGCGATCATCGAGTCCACGTACCGGTCGCAGACGACGATCTTGCGGGCGTCGAGAGCGGGACGCACGACCTCGTACACGTGTTGTGCCTTGTCAGCGGCATACAGCATGGCCTCGGCGCGGGGGGACACATCTCCCGACGCCGGGTCGAGCAGCAGCTTCCGCAGCGTCGCGCCCAGAGCCGTGTCCCCCGGTTCGTACGTGACGACGACCTCGTGGCCCGCCTCGCGGAGCCATGCAGCGAGCCTCGTGAGCTGCGTCGACTTCCCGGCACCGTCCCCGCCCTCGAGGACGACGAACAGACCGGACATCGTCAGCTCTTCTTGGCCCGTGCCGAGACCGTACGCGCCGTGGTCGCAGCCGGCTTCTTGGGCATCTTCGCGGTCGTCGTCTTCTTCGTGGCGGTCGTCTTCTTCGCGGCCGCCGCCGGACGACGCACCGGCGTCTTCTTCGGCGCCGGACCCTTCGCACGCTTGTCAGCGAGCAGCTCGGCGGCGCGTTCGGGCGTCAGGTCCTCGACGTCGTCATCCTTGCGGAGCGTGGCATTGGTCACGCCGTCGGTGACGTACGGGCCGAAACGACCGCTCTTCACGACCATCGGCGTGCCGGTCACCGGGTCGTTGCCGAGCTCCTTGAGCGGCGCGGCGGCAGCAGCCCGACCCCGGAGCTTCGGCTGGGCGTAGATCGCGAGGGCCTCGTCGAGGGTGACCTCGAAGAGCTGGTCCTCGGTCGTCAGCGAGCGGGAGTCGGTGCCCTTCTTGAGGTACGGGCCGTAGCGGCCATTCTGCGCAGTGATCTGCTCGCCCTCCGCATCGACCCCGACGACCCGCGGCAGGCTGAGCAGCCGCATCGCGTCCTCGAGCGTCACCGTGTCGATCGACATCGACTTGAACAGCGACCCCGTACGCGCCTTCGCGTTCTTGGGCGCGTCCTCGGGGAGCACCTCGGTCACGTACGGGCCGTAGCGTCCGTCCTTCGCGACGACCGGCAGGTTCGTGTCGGTGGCTACGCCGAGCTCGCGCTCGACCGTGACCGGAGCGCCGAGCAGCTGGTGGGCGTAGTCGGCGGTCAGCTCGTCGGGGGGCAGGTCCTCGGGCACGTTGGCGCGGCGCCCGTCGCCAGTCTCGATGTACGTGCCGTAGCGTCCGACGCGGATCGTGATCTCGGGGTCGCCGGGCACCGGGAAGCTCGAAAGCGCCTTAGCATCGATGTCGCCCAGCTCGGTGACGGCCTCGCGCAGCCCCTCGTCCCCGGCCGCATCGGTACCGAAGTAGAAGTCGCTCAGCACCACCTTGCGCTCGGCCGCGCCGTTGGCGATCTCGTCGAGCGTCTGCTCCATGTCGGCCGTGAACGCGTAGTCGACGAGGTGTCCGAAGTGCTCCTCGAGCAGCCGGGTCACGGCGAAGGCAAGCCAGGTCGGTACGAGGGCAGAGCCCTTCTTGAACACGTAGTCGCGGCTGGTGATCGTGCGGAGGATCGTCGCGTACGTGCTCGGGCGGCCGATCTCGAGCTCCTCGAGCTTGGCCACGAGGCTCGGCTCGGTGTAGCGGGCCGGCGGGCGAGTCTCATGGCCGGCGGGTACGACCTCGAGGACGTCGAGACCTGTACCGGCCGCGAGCTGCGGCAGCCTCGCCTGCGAGTCGTCGCCGGCCTCGTCGGGGTCGTCGTGGGCCTCGACGTACGCCTTGAGGAAGCCCGGGAACGTGATCGTGCGGCCGGATGCCGTGAGCGTGCACTCGGTGATCGAGCGCTCGAGGACGGTGACCGCGCCGTGGGTCGCAGCGATCTGTACGGACATGGACTCGCCGGTCGCGTCGTTCATCTGGGAGGCGACCGTACGCATCCACACCAGCTCGTACAGCCGGCGCTGGTCGCCATTCAGCCCCGTCTCGGCGGGGGTCTGGAAGACCTCGCCGGCGGGCCGGATCGCCTCGTGGGCCTCCTGGGCGTTCTTCACCTTCGACGCGTACACGCGGGGCTTCGCCGGGAGGTAGCTCGGGCCGAACAGCGAGAGCACCTGGGCGCGCGCCGCGGCGATCGCCGTGTCGGACAGCGTCACCGAGTCCGTACGCATATAGGTGATCCAGCCACCCTCGTACAGGTCCTGCGCAACCGACATCGTCCGCTGCGCGGTGAAGCCGAGCTTGCGGCCGGCCTCCTGCTGGAGCGTGGTGGTGCGGAACGGCGCGTACGGGCGGCGCGTGTACGGCTTGGCGTCCACGCTTGTCACAGCGACTTTCGCGCCGCGGATCGCGGTGGCGACGGTCTCGGCGGCGGTCTGGTCGAGGTGGACGAGCGTGCCCCGCATGGTGCCGGCGGCGGTGAAGTCACGGCCCTGCGCGACCCTCGTACCGCCCACCGACGTCAGGCGTGCCGTGAACGTGCTCGGGGTGGCCGTTGGGCCGGCGTCGAGCGTGGCGTCGACGTCCCAGTACGAGGAGGCGACGAAGCTGATCCGCTCGCGCTCGCGGTCGACGACGAGGCGGGTGGCGACGGACTGTACGCGGCCGGCCGACAGCCGCGGCATCACCTTGCGCCACAGCACCGGGCTGACCTCGTAGCCGTACAGCCGGTCCAGGATCCGGCGCGTCTCCTGCGCGTCGACGAGGTCCGTGTCGAGCTCGCGAGTGTTGGCGACGGCGTCGGCGATGGCCTGCGGGGTGATCTCGTGGAACACCATGCGACGAGCCGGGACCTTCGGCTTGAGCTCCTGCAGCAGGTGCCACGCGATGGCCTCGCCCTCGCGGTCACCGTCGGTGGCCAGCAGGAGCTCGTCGGCGTCGGCCAGCCTCGCTTTGAGCAGCTTGATCGTTGCCTTCTTGTCGGCGGTGACGACATACAGAGGGGTGAAGCCGTGGTCGACGTCGATGCCGGTACGAGCCCAGGGCTCCTTCTTGTACTTGTCCGGCACCTCCCCGGCGCTGGTGGGCAGGTCGCGGACGTGCCCGCGGCTCGACTCGACGATGTAGCCCGCGCCGAGATACGAGGCGATCTTGGTCGCCTTTGTGGGCGACTCAACGATCACGAGTCGGCGGCCAGCCACTGGCACTCCTTAAGGTACGGAAACGTCGTCACTGTAGACCAGAACCTCCAAACCCCGGTTTCAGCGCCCCCAGGTACGGACATCGGGACCTCGGCGAGAGTACCTATCCGCTCGGGGAGAGAAGGTATCCGCTCGGGGAGAGCACATGTCCTCTCCCCGACGGGATAGATGCTCTCCTCACGCGTACAGGTGCTCTCCTCGACCGGATAGGTGCTCTCCTCAACCTTCCGCGAACCACGCATCTGCCACGAGCCCGCGGAAGCGCGGGAGTACGTCGGCGGCGAGGTCGGGGACCGGGACGTCCAGCAGCTGGGCGACCGCACCCAGGATCTCGCGGAGGGTGAGGTCGCCGTCGCAGGCTCCCAGTACGCCGCCGAGGGCGGTGTCGACCTCGATCGCGCGACGAAGCCCGCGCTGCTGACGTACGACGATGTGGGTCGGGTCTTCAGCGCCAGGCACCCCAAGCGTCTCCTGGATCACATCCTCGGTCAGTTGCCAGACGTGGTCGAGCAGCCAGTCGTCGGCCCAGCGGGAGGCATCGATGGCGCCGAAATGCGCCGCGAGCGCCGGGCCCACGGGCTGCTCGATGGCATGCGGCCAATCCTCGATCCGTACGTCCGGCTCAGTCCGACCAGCATTGACCAGCGTGAGCCAGCCCATGCCGACGCCCGTGACGCCCAAGTAGTCGAAGTAGTCCATCCACGTCTCGTACGCCTGCCTGTAGCCAGGCGTCCCGGCCAGTCCGGCGTCGGCGAGCCAGATCTCGATGTACTCGTACGGGTCGAGGACCTCGCGCTGGATGACCAGCGTGTCGCAGCCTGTGCCCGCGACCCAGCTCCCAAGGCGTTCATCCCACGGCACGCTGGCGATGTGCGCCCAGCTGCCGAGCACCTGCAGCATTCCTCCTGGTGAGAGGTGTTCGACCGCACCCTCCACGATGGCCCGCATGAGGCCGTCGGCCGTGAAGTCGCTCTCTCGATAGGTGAACTTCGCCGTTGCCGGTGGCGACATGACGAACGGCGGATTCGTGACGATGAGGTCGTACGGAACGTCGCCGACCGGTTCGTACAACGACCCCAGTCTCGGGTCGGTGCTCACGCCGCTGAGCCGAAGGCCGAGATCGGCGAGCCGAAGTGCGCGGGGGTTGAGGTCGGTCGCGACGATCGCCTGGGCGTGCTTCGCCAGGTGCAGCGACTGGACGCCGCAGCCGGTGCCGAGGTCGAGCGCACGTGCGACAGGGCGGCGGATCGTGAGCTGAGCCAGCGTCGTCGACGCGGGCGAGACACCGAGGACATGGTCGGGACGGGGCGCGCCCCTCGCGGTGTCGAGCGTCGCGGCGTGATCACTGATCAGCCACCCGTCGGCGCCGTCGTCAGGCGAGCCGTACGGGCGGATGTCGACGGCGGCACGCCACGTGTCCCCGTCTCGTTCGAGGATGCCGGACTCGAGGAGGGCTTCGACCGGCAGAGCCCTGCGTACGAGGCTCTCGGGAACCGCCTGCTGCAGGACGAACAGCCTTGTGAGCGTGGCGAGGGGGTCGTCGCGCGTGCCAAGTTCCCGCTCGGCCGCGACCGAGTGGTTCCGGCCGAGCGACGCCTGACCTTCGTCTCCGATGGCCTCGACCACGGCATCGACCGTGTAGCTCTCCAGGGCGTCCCGCACCCGCACAAGGTCGTTGTCGGACAGGCTGAAGTCGTCTGTTGGCACCGCACCACTGTGTCATGGAGCCTTCGCGCACTGTCGGAGGTTAGGAACTGTCAGAGGCTCGACTTACAGTGACGCTGTGCTTCCGCCGTGGCTCTCTACTGACTCACGCGTGGTGCACTCCGAAAGGCTCCCCGGCGTCGTCGGCGATCCGGTTCCGTGGCCCTCGTGGGTGCCCGCCGACCTGGTGCACCGAGCCCAGGGACTGGGCATCGCGCAGCCCTGGCGCCATCAGGTGGAGGCCGCCGAGGCGTTCCGGTCAGGTCGTCACGTGGCGCTCTCGACCGGGACATCATCCGGCAAGTCACTCGCGTACCTCTTGCCCATCATCGAGGCGACGGGAGACGCTGCCCCACTGTCGGCTCCGCACGTGATGCCCACAGACATCGACTGCGGGCATCCACGACTGCCCGGTCTCGGCGAAGGAGACCCTTCGGAGAGTGACGACCTCGACGACCTAGCCGCACAGCTCCTCGACGCCGAGCGGCTCGATGCCGCGCGACCCGAGCTGGCTGACCTCGCCGCGGCCGCGCGTTTCCGCCGGACCACGGCGCTGTATCTCGCCCCGACGAAGGCCCTCGCGCACGACCAGCTGCGCAACTCCTGGCCGCTGGGTCCGCACGGCTGGCGGGTCACGACCCTGGACGGCGACTCCGAACGCGATGAGCGCCGCTTCGCCCGCGACTACGCGACGATGGTGCTGACGAATCCGGACATGCTCCATGCGTCCGTCCTGCCGAACCACACCGCGTGGTCGTCCTTCCTGGGTGGCTTGCGGTACGTCGTCGTCGACGAGGCGCACCGCTACCGCGGAGTCTTCGGTGCCCACGTCGCGCTCGTGCTCCGGAGACTGCGCCGGCTGTGCGCTCGGTATGGGGCGACGCCCACGTTCATCTGTTCCTCGGCAACATCCGTCGATGCCGCCGAGATGATGGGCCGACTGATCGGAGAGCCGAGCCAGCACATCGTGACGGTCGCCACCGACGGGTCGCCCCGCGGGGCTCGCGACATCGTCTTCTGGCAGCCGTCCGAGTCGACCGACGCCGACGTCGCGATGCTCCTTGGCCGCTTCGTGGCCGAAGGACAGCAGACGCTCGCGTTCGTCGCTTCCCGTCGAGCCGCGGAACACGTGGCTCGGCAGGCCCGCGCGACAAGTCTCACCGGCATCGGCGGCGAGACCATCACCTCGTACCGCGGCGGCTACCTCCCGCGCGAGCGGCGGGCAATCGAAGCCGCGCTCCAGACCGGCGCACTGCGTGGGGTCGCCACCACGAACGCCCTGGAGCTGGGCGTCGACATCGCGGGCGTCGACGCGGTCGTCATCGGGGGCTACCCGGGAAGCGTGGCGTCGCTGTGGCAACAGGCGGGCCGGGCAGGTCGACGTGGTGCGGATTCGACCGTGGTGTTCGTGGCCCGCAACGACCCGCTCGACGCGTACCTGCTCGATCACCCCGAGCACGTGCTGCACGCACCCGTCGAGCCGACAGTCCTCCACCCCGACAACCCAGCGATCCTCGGCCCACACCTCGGGGCGGCAGCGCAGGAGCTCCCTCTCACAGATGACGACGAGCGGTGGTTCGGCCCCACCCTGTCCCCCCTCCTGGAACGCCTGACCGCCCACGGGACTCTTCGCCGGCGACGCGCCGGTTGGTACTGGCCCCACCTCGGTCGCGCCGTCGACGAGATCAGCGTCCGCTCGACCGGGGGGCAGCCCATCGAGATCATCGAGGAGGCCACCGGTCGCATCATCGGCACGGTCGACCCCGCCTCCGCAGACCGCGTGGCGCACCCTGGCGCCGTCTACCTCCATCAGGGCGAGCATTGGCTGGTCACCGATCTGGATCACGAGACTCATGAGGCCTTCGCCGACGCGGCATCGCTCGACTACGACACGCTCCCCCTGACTGAGTCGGAGGTCTCCGTGCGCTCCGATCGCGACTGGCGCCCGTTCGGTCGCGGTGAGGTGCACCGGGGCACCGTCGACGTCAGCACCCGCGTCGTCGCCTACCTCCGGCGCCACCTCGACACGGGGCGGATCATCGAGCGGGTCCCGCTCGACCTGCCATCTCGGACTCTCCAGACCCACGCCATGTGGTTCACGTTGCCGGCATCGGCCTGTCCTTCCCGACGACTTCGGGGCGGCGCGCACGGATCCGAGCACGTCCTCCTGTCGCTCTTGGCGTCCGTCGCCGGCTCTGACCGGAATGATGTCGCCGGGGCCTTCTCGTCCAGGCATCCGGACACCGACGCGGTCACCGTCTTCGTGTACGACACCGCGCCAGGCGGGGCCGGTTTCGCAGCTGCTGGTTTCGACCGCGCCGACACGTGGCTCGCGAACGCCCTCGATCGAGTGACGCAATGCGCCTGCGAGACCGGGTGTCCCCGGTGCTGCATCGTCTCGGGCTGCCCGATCGCCAACGACGACGTGGACAAGGCGGCCACGATCGCCATCCTCCGTGCGTGGGCCTCGGCCCAGTCCGGAGAAGTCAACGAACTCAGCCAGCTCGACGGACCGAAGCTTCCATCCCCCATGGCGCGTCCCTCTCATCGGAAGAAGAACGGCGCGATCGTTTCGTAGATCCGCTCGATGATCGCGAAGATCACGCGGAACACGGGATCCCGCAACGGATCGCTCAGGAATCGGATACCCGCCCAGGCGAAGACGATGACGAGCAGCGTGAGGATCGCCTTCTCTGCCGTCACCGCCCCTCGCTCATCAGACGGGTAGGCCTTGCTACGCCGGATCATGCCTGACTCCTTTCTCCAGTCGGGCGGGCTCACCCCACCGCGTTGCCGGCGTGCGCCTCGGCGCTCACCTGCATCGGCAACGGGGTACTCAGCCCTGTAGGAACGGTGACGCTCACCATGACGACGAACGACGCAGTGGTGCCGGTCAGCACGCAGCTCGTGAGGTCTGCGCCGTTCGTCCGGGCGCTGGCCCGAGCGGCAGTACAGACATTGCTTCCGCCGACCTCCGCGGTCGCGGCGGCGAGAGCTGCAAGGTCGGCGGCAGCTCTTGCCCGATGACTCGCCAGGATCACCGCCACGACAAGCACCGCAACCGTGGCAGCCGTGACCAGCACGAGGGCGATGGATGCTGCGAAGACCGTGGCTGACCCACGGTCGGGCGCACCCCGGACCGTCACGGAGAGGCCCCCGGTTCGAGCACGGCGGTCGACTCAGCGGCCAGGTGGGCGGTGATGCGGATCCCTGGAACTATCACCGCTTCGGCTTCCACCCTCACTGTCACGGTCGTGGCGGTGGTGCGCACCACGACCTGACCTCCCTTGGGCACGTGGCTCTTGGCCTCGGCAACCCCGCTCCCGTCACCGCGCGCCGCCTGCCGCGCGATAGCCGCAGCGGAGTCGACGCACTGGACCTGGACGAGCACCACGCCGATCGCGGCGACCAGCACCGCGAGCAGTGCCACCAGACCCAATGACGCGAATGCTGCTTCAACAGTCACTGCTCCGCGTTCGCCGCCCTTGATCGGCCGCATGATCACTCCCTCCGCTGCGGCAGGCCGGCGGCCGCCTAGACCGCCGACCCATCGCATCCGGGTCATCCCGCGAAGGCGCCGAAGTTGCTGAGGAGGAACTTGATGATGGCGAGGATGATCTGCAGGATCTGGTTGCGCATCGCCTCGTCGGTGATGATCTTGAGCAGGACGCCGCCGAACGTGATGGTGCCGACCGTGAGCAGCGCGTACTCGGCCGAGACCGCGCCGCGGTCGATAAGTCGCCGACGCAAGGACCGGGGGGCGGGGTGGGTGACCACGAGATCGGACATGTGGTTGTTCCTTTCTTCTGCGGCGCCGGGTCGCGCCTTCACCAAGGACCATGTGCAGCTCTGCGAACTTTCGTCATCGATCGCTGAACCTGTGGAAAGTCCGCGCGCCATCGCGTGCTTGTGGACAGATCAGGGGAGCAGCGACGCCAACACGCCGGCGATCACCGGTACGACGCCGAGCAGGAAGAACGCCGGTAGGTAGCAGACGGAGACCGGAATGATCGTCTGTACGCCCACGGCCTTCGCGCGCGCCAAGGCCGCCGCATGAGCCGCCGAGCGCGCCGCTTCCGCGTGACGCGCCAGCAGAGCACCGGTCGCTGTCCCGGCGTCCGCCGCGCGTGCCAGGTCGCGCGCCACCGAGCCGAGAACCTCGTCGCCACGAAGCGAGCCCCAGGCGTCGCCATCGCCGAACCCTGCGGCCGTACGCGACACGACCGAACTGAGCTGCTCTCCCAATCGGCCGCCCACGGCCGATGCCACAGCTGACGTCGCGCTGCGCAGCGGCATGCCTGACGCGACGCAGGCTGCGAGTAGGTCGAGGCCCGTCGGCAGCTCCGAGACGAGCTCCGCACGCCTCGCGGCCGCACCCCCTGTCTCCAGTCGCCCCAGCACCCAGAACACGACACCGCCCAGCGCGATCCCCAGAGCAAGTGAGGCGGGTAGCGGGACGTCGAGGACCAGCGTCGAGGTCAGGGCAGCCCCAGCAGCGGCGATTCCGCGTGTCCGAGCGGGAAGGGCCGACGCCTTGGGCCTCAACCACGCCGGCCACTCCATCGTCGGCACCATCGCGAGTCTTCGGAGCGGGTCCCGTGGCCACCACAGGTGGACGACGAGGGCCGCCCCCACCGCTGCCGCAGCCACCAGCGAGGTCGTCATCAGAGAACCCCGCGCCGTCGGCGCGCTCGAGCTCTCTGTGCGCTGGGCGTCGCCCGAGCCACAAGGACCTCCGTCCACACGACGCCGGTACAGGCCAGCGCCGTACCGACGACCAGGCAGAGGGGTCCTACGACTCCGCTCAGGAAGAATCGCACCGGCTCTCCGCCCAGGGCGAAGCCGGCGGCCAACCCAAGGATGGGCAGGACGCCGAGCACCTGACCACTGGCCCGCGGCCCTGCCAGTTCCGCGACCACGACCTGCTCGACGTCCCGTTCGCGTCGGACAGCCTCGGCGACAGCAGCCAGCGCTTGGCCCATCGGCGCGCCGGTACGTTCACCCACCTCCCAGGCCTGCGCCAGTCGTACCAGCCCTCCCCTGCCCGCGGGCGCGCCGGCCGCCCGCAGCGCGGCGGGCACCTCGGCGCCGACCCTGTGAGCAGCGGCGACCGGCTCCAGAACCGGACAGTCCTCCGCCGCCAGCAGGAGGGCCGCGGCAGGGATGTTGCCGATCGCCACCAGCGACCCGATGAGGTCGCACGCACGCGCGACCTCTGCCGCACCCCGGCTCGCCGCGCGGGCAGCGCGCGAGGACCGTACGGCCGCCGCCACCGTCGCTGCGACGAGGCCACCCGAGGTCGCCACCGCCCCGGGGCCCGCACCCCAACCGAGAAGCGTCACCAACCCCGTGACGCCGACTACCAAGCCAGCGAGCGTCGCATCTCCCACGAGGCGCCGCGACGGCGACGCACGCTCATCCAACCGCAGCCTCAGTCGCCGAGGCCCAGGATGCGTGACAAGGATCGAGACCAGCGCGGCCATCGCGACCGCGGCCACCACCGTCATGTCGCACCCAGTACGGTCTCGAGCTCGACGGCTCCGTCATGCCGCAGCAACCGACCGCCGGCTGTCACCTCCAGCGCTCGTCGGGTTTCGACCAGCCCGCCGGATCCCCGAGTCAAAACAGCGACCTCGCCGACTCGACGGCGGCCACCGTCGCGTGCCACATGAACCACCGCCCGTACAGCCGCGGCTATCTGGCTGTGGGCGGCCTCGCGGCCGAGCCCACCCAGCGCCGCGAGGGCCTCGAGACGCGCGGGAACCGTCTCGGCGGTGTTCGCGTGCACCGTGCCGCACCCGCCCTCGTGACCGGTGTTGAGCGCGATCAGGAGGTCGACCAGCTCGGCACCGCGTACCTCTCCAACGACGATCCGGTCGGGACGCATCCGCAACGCCTGCCTCACCAGCTGCGTCATCGTCACCGCTCCCGCACCCTCGGCGTTGGCCACGCGACCCTCCAGCCGTACGCAATGCGGATGACCCGGGTCCAGCTCCCGAGAGTCCTCGACCACCAGGATGCGGTCACCCGGCGGGACGAGTGCGAGCAACGACCCCAGCAGCGTGGTCTTGCCACTGCCGGTGCCACCAGACACGAGGAATGCCACCTTCGCGGCGACCATGCGCCGCAGCACGTCGGCAACCTCCGGGTGGCACGTACCGGACGCCACCCAGTCGTCGAGCGTCAGCCGGGACCGAGCTGGTACGCGCAGCGACAGACATGTCCCGGCGTCGGCGAGGCTGCCGAGGATCGCATGGACGCGGGTCCCGTCGGCCATTCTCGCGTCGACGAACGGGCTGGCGTCGTCGAGACGCCGCCCCACGCAGGCGGCCAGACGCACGGCGAGGCGCCGCACGTCCTCGTCCGACCCGAAGTGGACGGGAACGGTACGAAGCCCGTCGCCGGTGTCCACGTACACGTCGCGCGGCCCGTTGACGATGACGTCGGTGACGCCCGGCAACGCCAGCAGCGGCTCGAGCGGCCCGGCGCCCACGGTGTCCCTGTGCAGCGCCTGCGCCACCGCGAGGACGCTGGCGTCGGACACGACGTGCCCGCACCACCGCAGCGCGTCGGCGATGTCGGTCGCGTCGGGGTCCCGGCCGAGCGCCGCAATCCGGGTACGTACGGCCTCCCACTCTTCGGCGTTCATACCCGGTCCTTTCCGGCACCGAGCTCGGCCAACACGGCCGCACACGCCCTCAACCAGCCACGACCCGCCGCGCTGTCGGGCGGCACACCTCGCTCCGCAGCAGGCGCCAGGGCAGCGTCGTGCGGGATCGTGCCCAGCAGGGGCAACCCGAGCGCCGTCGCGACTTCGCTGGCCCGGATCGCACCCCCGCGGCGCATCCGCACCACGACTGCCGCACCTGTCGCCTCAGCAGCGGCCAGCGTCATGCGTGCCGCCGCCACCCCCCGTACATCCTGAGCGCACAGCACGACGACCCTGTCGGACGTTCGGAGCGCCTCGCGGGCCCCCGCATCGAGGGACCTGCCGACGTCCATCACGACGAGCTCACTGGAGCGCGACAGCGACGCCAGCACAGCCGCGACCGCGTCACGCGTCAGAGCGGTCGCACCGTCACGGCCCATCGAGACCAGCGTCACCCCCGCGACCTCCGGCACCTCGCGTCTCAGCTCCCCGATCTGACCGCGCGCCGCACGGAGCCTGTCCCAGCGCCAACCCGGTACGCGCTCGGCACCGAGCAGGAGGTCGACGCCGCCGCCAAGTGGATCGAGATCCACGAGGGCCGTCGCGCCCAGCGACGTGCCAGCGGAGGCCAGCCCCACCGCCAAGGTCGACGCGCCAACGCCGCCCGAGCCGCCCAGCACGGCGATACGCGACGTGCGCTGCGATGACCCCGTACGTCCCGCCAGTACGTCCGCGAGCCACGTCCCGCCCTCCGGCAGCACGATCGTGGCCGCCCCCAGTGGCACCGAGGCAGACAACGCCGCCGGGGACGCCGAGGCGTCCGCCAGCACGTACACCCCCTGTCTCGACGGCAACCCCCACCGTGCGGCGAGCACGGCGAGATCGGCGCCGACGAGCACCACACGCGCCTCGCGCCAGCGGCCGATCAGCGCCTCGGCCTCGCTCACGCGCACCACGGGACGCTGCACGGCTGCCCCCGCCGCAGACACGGCCGCCGCGATCGCGTCGTCGGCCGTGCACAGCAGCGTCTCGATAGTCATCGACTGCTCCACACCAAGACCATGTACACAGATGGGCGATTCCCGTCACCCAATTCGACAGCTGTGGAAAACCCCTGTCCCACAGCTGTCCACAACTCCCCCGCGTAGGTCCCTGCGCACAAGGCACCGCGTGGTTAGCATTCGATCATGGCCCGACCCTTCCTTCCTGAGTCCGCGGTGACGTGGCTCGTGGGCTCGGAGCCCAAGCGCGTGCTGGTGCTGGGCGCAGCCGGGCCGTACGCCACGGCCATCCGCGAGCAGGGCCACGCCGTACTCGTCCTGGACCGTGAACCCGCCGCTCTTGGACGACTCATCGACCACCGCCCCGACCTCGGCGGCGTCGTGGCGCAGGCCGAGTCGATGCCGTTCGATTCGCAGCAGTTCGACCGCGTCGTCTGTCCGCAGAACCTCCACACGTTCGCGCCGGGGCTCGTCCTCGCGGAGATCGCCCGCGTGCTCGTGCCCGGCGGGCGGCTGTGCGTCACCTACCTCACCCGCGACGATTCCGTACCGTGGGTGAAACGCCTTGTCGCAGCCGTCCGCACGTGCCTGCCGCAGGCGATGACCGGCGCGTACGGGGAGGAGTCGGTCACCACCGTCGAGCAGTCCGACTACTTCCCGGCGGTGGAAACGCACACCAACCGGGTCTGGATCCCCTGCTCACGCGCCAACCTGCTCGACATGGCGCTCGGCGCGACCGGGGCCGACGCCCTCGACGACTCGGCACGTAGGGATCTGGCAGCGGCAGTGGGAGCGGTGTACGACGCCTCCGCGCGGCCGCCCGAACCGCTCCAGCTCCCGTACCGCCTCGTCTGCTGGCGCGCGACCGTCGACCACTCCGAGCTGTCGAAGCCGCTGCCGGAGACCGACGACGCCCTCCACATCTCGCTCAGCGCGCCGACGAACTGAGACAGGGCCCGCCGCGGCGCAGCGGCGAGCTCAGAAGATGAACGAGAGCAACGCGAGAACGACGAGCAGCACGATCACGGCCATCATCAGCCGGTTGCCGATGCGCGCGAACGTGGGCCGAAACTGCGAGTCCATCTCGGTGATGAGCCGCTGCTTCCAGGCGAGCGCCTCGCCCTCGGTGAGCTGACCGGACGTCCGTCTCCGCTCGACCTCGTCGAGAGCATCCGCGTACTCCTGCTGCCAGTTCGAGGCCATGCCCTCTCCTTTCGATCGCGCGTACGGCCCGCGATCCAGACCAACCTGCATCCGCCGCGGACGTCGCCTCAGGGTAGGTCATCGCCGGGCTCCCCACGCGGCCCCGTACCGCCGACTAGGCTCATACCGAGCAGACCGTAAGGAGCCGACGTGAGCCAGACGCAGGATCTGAAGAGCCAAGTCTCGACCCTCGTGGACGCCGTGAAGGCGCTCGCGATGGGCTGGAAGGACAAGGCCATCGCCCAGGCCAAGCCCAAGGCGAAGAGCGCCGGCATCCTGGGCGGGGCGTTCGGTGGGGCGGCTTACTTGGCGGTCAAGGCGTTCTGGCTGCTTCTCCTGGCGGGATCGGCCGCCTTCGGCGCCCTGTACAGCCGCTTGATGGGCCCCTGGGCCGCGACCGCGCTCGGCCTGGTGACGATGGCCGTGATCCTGCTCCTCCTCGCCGCGATCCTCGCCCTCGTGGGCAGGTCGCAGATCCCCGAGCTGAAGAAGAAGGTCGACATCAGCGAAGACGTCAAGATCGGCGCCGAGACCGTCAAGTCAGGCATCGAGAAGGGCAAGGCCGACGTGGCGGCCGAGCTCGAGAGCGTTCCCACCCCGGAGCTCGACCTGCGCTGAGCAGCGCTCAGGACAGCCGCACCACGCGTGACTCCCACGGCGCGAGTACGTCGACGTCGTCGATCTCATGCGTCGCGACCAGCACCTCACACGCGCCGTGGTCGGGCAGACCAACCGGCAGCCGTACAGGCTCGCTCGTGACGTTCGCCAGCACCAGCAGCTGCTCGTCGCCGAGCGTGCGCGTGTACACGACCACCCGCTCGTCGTCGGGCAGCAGCATGGCGAAGTCACCGAGACGAATGACCGGCTCGTCATGGCGCAGCTGGATCAACCGCCGGTAGTGGTGGAACACCGAGTCCGGATCCTTGATCTGATCGGCCGCATTGATCTGGGGCGCATTCGGGTTCACCGCGAGCCACGGGCCGGTCTCCGAGAAGCCGGCGTTGACGCCGCCGTCCCACTGCATCGGCGTACGGCCGTTGTCGCGGGACCCCCTCGCAAGCCCTGGCAGTACGGCCTCGGCCGGCGCCCCCAGACGTACGGCCTGGTGGAGGTAGTTCAGCGTCTCGAGGTCGCGGAAGTCGCCCTCGGCCTCGAACGGGTAGTTCGTCATGCCGAGCTCTTCGCCCTGGTAGATGTACGGCGTCCCGCGCTGCATGTGCAGGATCGTGCCCAGTGTCTTCGCGGATGCCTCGCGGAATCGCGGCGAGTCGTCGCCCATGCGGGACACGCTGCGCGGCTGGTCGTGGTTCTCGAAGTACAGCGAGTTCCAGCCCTTGCCGATCCCGTCCTGCCAGCGGACGACGTTCTTCTTGTACTCCACCCACGGCCAGTCGAACACGTCGAAGCGGCCGTTCGGTCCGTGGTCGAGATCGACGTGCTCGAACTGGAACACCATGGACAGCTCGCCCGTGGTCGGGTCCGTGTACGAGGCGGCCTTCTCCAGCGTGGTGCCCGGCATCTCGCCGACAGAGACCAAGTTCTTGCCCTTCAGCACCGAGTCGTACATCTCCCCGAGGAAGTCGTGCATCCTCCTTCCGTCGGCGAGGAGGCTCAGGTCGTAGCAAAGACCGGTACCGGGCGTCTCCGGCCCGTCCGCGACCTCGGGCTTGGAGATGAGGTTGATGACGTCCATCCGGAAGCCGTCGACGCCCCGCTCGAGCCACCAGTTCATCATGTCGAAGAGGGCCCGCCGGACTTCCGGGTTCTCCCAGTTGAGGTCGGGCTGCTTGCGGCTGAAGATGTGGAGGAAGTACTCCCGCCTCGCCGCGTCGTACTGCCAGGCAGGTCCGGAGAAGGCCGATCCCCAGTTCGTCGGCTCCGCGCCCGGCGTGCCGGGCTCGTGGCCCTCGCGGGCTGGGCGCCACCAGTACCAGTCGCGCTTCGGGCTCTCCGGGTCGCGCGAGCTCTCGAACCAGGCGTGCTCGTCGGAGGTGTGGTTGACGACGAGGTCCATGACCAGCTTGATGCCGCGATCGTGGAGCTCCTCGATGAGCTTGTCGATGTCGTCGAGCGTGCCGAACAGCGGGTCGATGTCCTGGTAGTCCGAGATGTCGTACCCGTTGTCGTCCTGCGGCGACTTGTACACCGGCGACAGCCAGACCACGTCGACGCCGAGCATCGACAGGTAGTCGAGATGGCCAAGGATCCCCTTGACGTCGCCGATCCCGTCGCCGTTCGCATCAGCGAACGAGCGGGGATAGATCTGATAGACGACGGCACTCCGCCACCACTCGTCGGGGCGGGCGTCACGGGCACTTTGAACGATCGATGTCACGGGAGGAATTCTTTCGTTCCCGAAGACCGGTCGCAACGTTTCCGCCTGATTCGCACACAGGTCCTCTCCTCACCCGCACAGGTGCTCTCCTCGAACGGAGTACGTCAGGGGCGGATGTCGGGGAGGAACCTGGCGGGGATCTGCACGTACCGCTCCATGTCCCACTCCAGCGTCCAGCCGCCAGCCTCCAGGACGGCGTCGAGAACATACGCGGTGAAGCCCCACACGTACAGGGTCGCTCCGTCAGGGTCGGGCACCTCGAAGCCCGGTCCGGTACGGCCCGAGGCGTGGCGCCAGGACGAGCGGTTCTGTGGCGCGACAAGGGAAGACACCCGTACGCGGAGCACCTGGGCCACCTCGCCCGGTTGCGGCACGAGCTCACCGACCCCCGACCAGTACGCAGCCACAGCATGCACGTGGAACCTGGACACCGGGATCCGGGCCGCCGGAAGCTGGCCCAGCACGGTCACCGACGACGGCTCCAGCGCGATCTCCTCCCAAGCCTCCCGCAGGGCCGCCTCCTCAGCAGACTCCCCCGCCTCCACCGCGCCACCGGGGAACGCGATCTGACCGGCGTGCTTGCGCAGCCCGGCCGCACGCTCGATCAGCACCACCTCGGGGTCCGGCGCGTCGGTGAGCAGCACGAGCACCGCCGCCTCACGACTCGTCGAGATCTCCTCCGGACCGAACCGCCGCGTACGGAACGCCTCGGACAGTACGAGGTCCTCGCCGAGCCCTGCCGCGAGCGTCCGCAACGACTCGGGGACCGTCACACGGTCACCTTGAGGTACTGCGCTGTGAGCTGGCGCATCTGGTCGACCGAGCCGAAGGCGCCCACGTAGTGGTAGACGACGACGCCGTTCGCGTCGATGAACAGCGAGTGCGGGAGCGAGTTGAGCCCGAGCGGCGCCATGGACTTCTTGTCCGGGTCGTACAGCTGCACGTACGTCCAGCCCTCGATCGAGGCGAACTCCATCGCGTAGTCCTCGCGGGGATCGTTGCCGTCGATCCCGATCATGGTGACCTTGCCCTTGGCCAGCTGGTTGAAGTCGCGGATGTCCGGCGCCTCCGATCGGCACGGGGGGCACCATTGCGCCCAGAAGTTCACGATCATCGGGCCACGGAGCCCACCCAGCCGCAGGGTCGACCCGCCGCCGAGGCAGGTCAGCTCGACGTCGGGGAGCCCACCCTGGACGGCCGGCAAGGAGGTCGATGCCGGGCAGTCGGGGATTCCCGCCGCACGCCGCAGCGCGACGAGATCGACGGGAGACGGGCTCGCGGTCGCCGACACCGCGGACAGTACGGGCGGTCCGGTCGCCACGGGCGCATCGGACCCGGTGTGCGTACAACCAACCAGCGCGGCCACGACCACGACCAGCACGACGAGGATCCACCTCATGAGCGCGGCTCCCTCAACAACGTGGCCGCCTTCACCGGCGACGTCTCACCGACCCCGAACGACGGGCAGAGCCCGGCCACAGGGCACACGCCGCAGGCTGGGTTCCGCGCGTGGCAGCACCGTCGGCCGTGCCAGATCACCCGGTGAGACAGCACGGTCCACGACGCGGGCTCGAACAGCGACGCGACGTCCGACTCCACCACCACGGGATCCTCGGAGTCGGTCCACCCGAAGCGCCGACTGAGTCGCAGCACGTGCGTGTCCGTCGTGATCCCCGGCACCCCGAACGCGTCTCCCAGGACGACGTTGGCCGTCTTGCGTCCCACACCCGGCAGCGTGACGAGATCGGCCATGCGGCCCGGCACCTGGCCGCCGAAGCGCTCGGTCAACGCGACACCCAGGGCCACCAGCGTCTTCGCCTTCGCCCGGAAGAAGCCGGTGGACATGATGATCTGCTCGATGTCCTCCGGGTTCGCCACGGCGAGGGCCTCAGCATCCGCGTACGCGGCGAACAGGATGGGCGTCACCGCGTTGACGCGCCGGTCAGTTGTCTGTGCCGAGAGGATCGTGGCGACCAGCAGCTGGAACGGCGAGGTGAAGTCGAGCTCGCACTTCGCGTCGGGATAGGCGAGCGCCAGCTCGCGGTCGATCCGCCGCGCCCTACGTACTGTCGCCAGCCTCGACTCGCCATCCTTCACGGCCACAGCCTAAGTCAGGCAGAGAAGGGCTCTGCTACACCTCGACGACGATCTCCACCTCGACGGGCGCGTTGAGGGGCAGTACGGCCACGCCGACCGCGCTCCGTACGTGGGCCGATCCGATGACCTCGCCCAGCAGCTTGCTCGCGCCGTTCGCCACCTGGGGCTGCCCGACGAAGGCGGGATCGCTGGCCACGTACACGACGACCTTGACGATCCGTCGGATGTTCTCGAGGCCACCGGCCACGTCAGCGGCCGCAGCGAGCGCGTTGAGTGCGGCCAGCTGCGCCATCTCGGTGGCGACCTCCGGGCTGACCTGGCGCCCGACGATGCCCGTCTCCTGCAGCTTCCCGTCCCTGGTCGGCAGCTGCCCCGACGTCCAGATCTGGTCGCCGACGCGGATCGCGGGGATGTACGCGGCGACGGGCGCGGGCACGGGAGGTAGCTCGAGACCGAGCGCCGCGAGACGTTCGGAGGCCGTCGTCATGAGGCGAGAGGCCGCTTCAGGTACGCCACGAGATTATCGGGCGTGGGGCCGGGGACGACCGTCACGAGTTCCCATCCCTCGGACCCCCAGTTGTCGAGGATCTGCTTCGTCACGTGCACGAGCAGCGGCACGGTCACGTACTCCCACTTCTGCATGGCGCTCACCCTAGTGCGCCGTTACGCGGCAATAGCCGCCGTGCGCGTACGGGTATGACTCGGGCCTACCCTGGAGCCATGCCCGACGTCGCGCCGCTGCACATCGTCAGCGGCAAGGGCGGTACGGGCAAGACAACGGTCGCCCTCGCCCTCGCCCTGATGCTTCGTCGTACCGGCGAGGTCCTCGTCTGCGAGGTCGAGTCCCGGCACGGGCTCTCGGAGGCGGCGGGGCTCACCCGCGTCGAGGTCGGTGAGGAGCGGCGTGTCTCGATCGCCGGCCAGGACCTCCGCATGCTCAGCGTCGACTCGCGGCATGCGCTGCGCGACTACCTCGAGAGCCACGTACGGCTCGGTGTGGCGGGGACGATCCTCGACAAGACGGGCTTCGTCGAGTTCGCGTCCGAGCTGGCGCCGGGTCTGCGGGACGTCCTGCTGACCGGCAAGGTCTACCAAGCGGCCCGGCGCCGCCTGAAGGGTCAGCCCGACGCCGTCGACGCGGTCGTCATGGATGCCCCACCGACGGGACGTATCGAGAGCTTCCTCACGGCCGGCGAGGCACTGGCCGAAGTCGTGGTGGTGGGACCGATCGCCCCGCAGGCGCAGTCGATCATGGCCCTGCTGCGGGCGGAGTCCACCCAGGTCCACCTGGTCACGACCTGTACGGAGATGGCGCTGACCGAGACGCTCCAGACGATCGACGCGCTCACCAGGCACGGGATCGCCATCGGCCACGTGATCGTGAACCAGGTGATCGCCGACCCGCCCCCGCTTCCCGACAGCGTCACCGACCCGACGCTTCGTGCCGCGTGGGAGCGGGACGTCGCTGTCGCTGCCGGGCAGCAGCCCTGGGCCGAGCAGCTCGCGGACCGCCTGGCCGAGCTCGGACGGCGGCCTGCGCTGACCCTGCCGCTTCTCCCCGACGAGGTGGGCCCGGACGACCTGTCAAGGATCGCCGACCTTCTTGCGGAGGGTTGGGACGCGTGAGGCGACTCTTCGAGGTGGGGGAACTGCTCGCCGACCGGACCGTACGTGTCGTGGTGACCTGCGGCACCGGAGGTGTCGGCAAGACCTCGGTGTCGGCAGCGCTGGCGGTGTCGGCCGCCGAGTCGGGCCGCGACGTGGTTCTCGTCACCGTCGACCCGGCGAAACGCCTCGCCACCGCGCTCGGCCTCGAGGGCCTGGGCGGCGAGCCCCAACCCGTACCCGGCATCACCGGCGGCAGCCTCGACGCCCTGATGCTCGACATGACCCAGACGTTCGACGACGCCGTCCGCTCTCACGCCCCGAAGAACCGGGTCGACGAGGTGCTGCACAACCCCTTCTACAAGGCGCTGTCCACGTCCTTCTCCGGCACGCAGGACTACATGGCGACCGAGAAGCTCGGCCAGCTGTACGAGCAGGCGCGGAGCACTGGCCGCTGGGACCTCATCGTCGTGGACACCCCACCGTCCCGCTCCGCGCTCGACTTCCTCGACGCGCCAGCCCGTCTGGACAGGTTGGCCGAAGGGCCCGTCCTCCAGCTGCTCGCGCCCAGAAGCGGTCCGCTCAAGCTCATCGGCGCGGGACTGTCCCAGGTGACGTGGCTGATCTCGAAGGTCATCGGGAGCCAGGCCCTGAGCGACCTACAGGTCTTCGCCTCCGCATTCGAGACCGTGATGGGCGGCTTCCGGCGCCGCGCCGGAGTCGTACGGAAGCTGCTCGCTTCGCCCGCCACCGCATTTGTGATCGTGGCCAGCCCCCGCAAGGCGGCGCTCGACGAGGCCCGGTACTTCGTGAGCCAGCTCCGCGACCGCGGCACGACCGCCCGCGGCGTGGTGGTCAACCGCGTCTCGCCCGCAGTGAGCCTGTCTCCCGAGGCCGAGGAATCCCTGAAGCAGCAGCCGGAGGCGTACGAGTGGTGGCAGACCAGCTGGGTCACCTGGCGGGCACAGAGGTCGCGAATGGTGTCGTCCCTGCCGGTGTCGTTGCCCGTCACGCTGGCGCGGACGCTGGAGCGCGAGGTCACCGACCTCGACGTGGTGAGAGAGCTCGGGCTACTCCTCGTTGATGGCGCTGGTCTTGCCCAAGAGGATGAAGGACCAGTCGTCGACGTCTGAGCGCTGACGGAGAAGCTGACGGCGCTCGCGCTCGGTCATGCCACCCCAGACGCCCCACTCGATGCGGTTGTTGAGCGCCTCCGCGAGGCACTCCTTGCGGACGCGACAGCCTGAGCACAGGGACCGCACGCGCTTCTGGTCGGCTCCGTCCGGGAACAACTCATCCTGCTTGCCCTGGCACTTGGCCTCGAGCGTCCAGTCATCATGACGGCGCAGTGGCATCCTCGTCGATCCCTTCGAGCCGGGCGGCGCGTCGCTGGCCGCAAATACTTAAGCACGACACGATCAAAGTACACAGGCGAACGGCCTTCTGCCTAGATGCTCAACCTCAGGACAAGACCGGTCCGCGCCTTCTGTTCGGTGTCACACAGTCGCCTCGCTTACTCTGGACACCATGAGATCCCCTCAATTCGGGCCGAAGGTCTACGCGCTGGCGATGTTCGTCGTCGTCAGCGTGCTTGCTGGACTGCTGGTCGCCGGGCTCGCGGTCCCCGCGGCGGCGCTCGTTGGAACGTCTACCAAGTACGTGGCTCAGGGCATCGAGAGCCTGCCGACTGAGCTGACGATCCAGCCCGCCTCCGACAAGACCCTCATTCTCATGTCCAACGGGGAGACGCTCGCCCAGTTGTACGACGAGAACCGGACCGTCGTGACCCTCGATCAGATCGCCCCGATCATGCGGACGGCGCAGGTCGCGATCGAGGACACCCGCTTCTACCAGCACGGCGCACTCGATTTCAAGGGCACGCTGCGCGCGCTCGTCCGCACGGGGAGCGGCACCGATGTGCAGGGCGGTTCGACCCTGACCCAGCAGTACGTCAAGCAGGTCCGCATCGAGGCCGCCCAAGCCGCGGGTGACCAGGCGGGCGTGCTCGCGGCGCAGGAGCAGACGCTGCAGCGCAAGGTCCTCGAGCTGCGGTACGCGATCGCCCTCGAGGCGAAGTACAGCAAGGACGAGATCCTCAACCGCTACCTCAACATCGCCTACTACGGCGACGGCACGTACGGCGTCGAGGCTGCGGCCCGGCACTTCTTCGGAGTGGCGGCCAAGGACCTCACCCTCGCCCAGGCGGCCATGCTGGCCGGTCTGACTCAGAACCCCGTCGCTACCGATCCCGTGAATCATCCGCTGGCAGCGATCGATCGCCGCGACGTGGTCATCAACCGCATGCTCGAGCTGGGGCTCATCAC
>DAIPZP010000001.1:27567-33631 GCA_036782155.1 Propionibacteriaceae bacterium | reverse complement strand
GCCATGCTCGACGAGCGGTACCGGCAGGCGCCGCTGTGGGCCGCCGACCACCTGTGGACGACAGATGAGGCCGGGCAGCCGCACAGCCAGCTGTCAAAGCGAACCACATTGAGCGGCGTGACGTTCTCGTCGGCCAGCCTCACCTCGACGGCGGCCTACAACGGGATCACCGTGAACCCGCACGGCGTCTGGTGCGAGGGCAGCGCGCAGCTGGCCTGCGCTCTGCAGCAGCGCGCCGGTGACCGCGGCAGCAGGACGGCACGGTCCCTGCTGTCCGACCTGACGCGGGCCCAGCAGCTGCTCGGCCGCGGTCAGCACGTCGGCGGCGTCTCCCTCGGGGTCGGTGGGCTCGTCGCAGCCACCAGCCTGATCGACACCGGTTTCGGGTTCGGCTACTTCCAGGTCCAGCACACCGGGGCGACCGCCTGGTACGTCATGGCAGCCCTCCGGCACAACCCGTTGCGCCTGTGACGGGAGATCTGGCGGCTTTCGTCGGTTCATCATGTTGAGTAGGTGAGTCGGAGGTTCTCATGGCCAATTCGCCATGAGAACCTCCGACTCACCGGGATAACGTGATGAACCGTGAATCATCCCCGACTTCGTGAACGGGAACAATCCACAGGCACCGGTGCCGCGGAGGTTCTCCACAGGTCGCCGTGCGGGTGACGAAATCGAGGGTTCGATGCACATGGTCGGGGCGTGGACCAGATACGACTCCTCGCTGAGACTCGCGGCTTCTTCACGCGAGCAGAAGCCCTTGACGCGGGTAGCAAAGACAAGGACCTCATCGGCGCTGTGCGCTCGAGGGTCTTGGTGCGCTTCCGACGTGGTTACTACACATACGCGGATCTCTGGACCTCCCTCGATGAGGTCGGTCAGCATGTGGTGCGTGCTCGCGCCGTGCAGCATTCTCTGGGTGCGGCGGCGGTCCTGAGCCACGTTTCGGGGGCCGTTGTTCACGGGATCGCTGTGTGGGGCGTCGACTTGTCGCGCGTACACGTGACTCGCCTAGATGGTGGAGCCGGACGAATCGAGGGCGACGTCGTTCATCACGTCGGCACCGCAGGGATGGATGTGGCCGAGGACGTGCACGGACTCGGCTCGTTCGCTGCCGATCGATGTGTCGTCGAAGCCGCCACCGTGGCCACGTCCGAACAAGCGCTCGTTCTCTTCGACTCGTTCCTGCATCTGGGTCTCGGGGAGCACCACCATCTGCGCAAGCGGTTCGAGGCGATGTGCTGGTGGCCTCGAACGCGGCATCTGCATCTCCCGATCCGTATGGCGGACGGCAGAGCGGATAGCCCCGGCGAGTCGAGAGGTCGTTGGCTATTCCGAGCCTCGGGGCTGCCGGCCCCGGCTCTCCAGTACAAAGTGGTACGACCGGACGGCACCGTCGCAGGAACGAGCGATTGGGCTTGGCGCGAATACGGGCTCCTCGGGGAGTTCGACGGCCGGGTCAAGTACGGCCGACTTCTGAAGCCCGGGGAGTCGCCAGGCGATGCCGTGTTCCGTGAAAAGCGACGCGAGGACGAACTGCGCGAGATGACGGGTTGGCCGATGTTCCGGCTCATCTGGTCGGACTACGACCGCCCGGTCGCCACCGCTGATCGGATTCGTCGACTGCTTCACCGAGCAGCCTGACAGCCGGGCCGATATGGAAGCGTTGACCACTCGTGGCCGGTGCTGGTGGTTCATCATGTTAAGCAGGTCAATCGGAGGTTCTCATGGCGGATCCGCCATGAGAACCTCCGATTCGCCTACTTAACATGATGAACCGAGCGACCCTCGGGCTCTGTCTGGGTGGTTGGCCGGAGACTCAGACGAAGATCGTCGAGTAGTCGTCGACCAGCGCTAGGTGGGCTGACGCCTCGGCGAGGTCCATGCGGTTCGCCTCGGCGGCGATGGCCTTGCCGAGCAGTGTGGTCTCGCCGGCTGTGGCAAGGCCTGCGATGTACGGGAAGGTGCCAAGCACCCAGCTGATCGCCGCGCGGATGTCCTCGGGCTCGGTGAACGGCTCGTACCAGGTCGCCAGCTGACGATCCGCGACCCACGGCTTGCGCGCGATCGCCTTGATCGTGCGCAGGGCGACGTCGCGGTCCTGGAGCATCCCGTACAGGATGTCGAAGTTGGCGCGGAACGTGTCGTCTGCCGTGTACAGGTGGTAGTTCACCGGCGTGAGCACCGAGTCGAAGTCGTGACGGCGCAGCGCCTCGGCGTGGACCACCGGCGCCTGCTCGGTGTGGCCGGTGATGCCGACCCAGCTGACGATGCCCTCGTCCTTGGCGCGTACGAAGGCCTCGATGGCCCCGCCCGGCGCGAAGACCTTGTCGAGCTCCGGGAGATCGCAGACGCCATGGATCTGCCACAGGTCGATGTGGTCGGTGTGGAGCAGCTCGAGCGAGCGGTTCAGCTCGCGCCAGGCGTCCTCGGCCCGGCGCTCGGTCGACTTCGTGGCGAGGAAGACCTGGTCGCGAATTCGCTCGACCGTGGGCCCCATCCGAAGCTCCGCCTCCCCGTACGACGCGGCGGTGTCGAGGTGGTTGATGCCGGCGTCCAGAGCCTGTGCCAGCGAGGCGTCAGCGGTCTCCTGCGTGACGTCGCCCAGCGCGGCGGCTCCGTACACCAGGACGCTTGTCTCGTGGCCGATGCGGCCTAGCCTGCGCTTCTCCATCTTCGGTTCCTCTCGGTCAGATCAGTTCGAACTCTCACGACGGCAACTGCGGCGTCCTCGGGAAGCCCGGGGTAGTGGTAGCGAAGGGCATCCCGCAGAGCACCCGAGTCGGTGAAGTTCTCCGCAGCCGCATCCTCGTCCGACACATCGGCGAGCGCCACGTCAAGGACCCAGCGAGGTACCGAGGGCCAAAGGACACCACCTGCATGCTTCCAACCTAGTCGTGCCGACCAGGGCATGCTGAGAACGCTGCGGCCCCTGTCCCACGAGGGGGCAGGGGCCGGACGGTTGTCTTGGGGCGAGCGGGTCAGACGATCTTGCCCGTCTCGTCGTGGATCTTCAGCGCGACCTGCTTGAGCTTGTCAGAGTGGGCCTTCGCATGGTGGGCACAGAAGAGCAGTTCTCCGCCGCTTTCGAACTTCACGCGCAGGTATGCCTGCGCACCGCAGCGGTCGCAGCGGTCAGAAGCGGTCAGCGACTCGTCGTACAGGGTGGTGCTCACGGTGCCTCTCTTCCCCCAGCCGGGTGGTTCTCCGGGCTTGCTTCTTTCATATCCATCCTCGCACCAGCATCGTTACAGCCGATGTATCTGAAGAACGTACTCACGTTGCGAGTTTGTTCCAGTTTGCTTACGGACAGTCTGGCAAACCTGAGTCTACCGCGCTCAACATTAGCTCGACCGTGGACCCCGGCAAGGGCGCCGGGCGTGCCGCACAAGTTATGTCGGTGGCGCGCACTAGCCTCATCGGGTGAGCTCGGAACAGTCTTCTCGCGCGAGGGCACGCGCCCCTCAGTCGCTCGGCCACGACTACGAGGCGAGGCACCTGCTCGTCCTCGAGGGCCTGGAGGCTGTACGGAAACGGCCCGCGATGTACATCGGGTCCACCGACACCAAGGGCCTCATGCACTGCCTGTGGGAGATCATCGACAACTCCGTCGACGAGGCGCTTGCGGGCTCCGGCGACAAGATCGAGGTCGAGCTGCGTCACGACGGGTCGATCTTCGTCTCCGACCACGCCCGAGGCATCCCAGTGGACACCCACCCCGGTACGGGGCTGTCCGGCGTCGAGGTCGTCTTTACGAAGCTCCACGGCGGCGGCAAGTTCGGGGGCGGCGCGTACAGCGCCACCGGCGGCCTGCACGGTGTCGGCGCGTCCGTGGTGAACGCGTTGTCGAGCCGTCTCGACGTCGAGGTCGACCGCGGCGGATGGACGTACGCGATGAGCTTCCGGCGCGGCACTCCCGGCATCTTCGACGGCGACGGCCCTACCGCGGCGTTCACACCCAGGTCCGAGCTCCGCAAGGTCGGCAAGGCCGGCAAGCTTGTCACGGGCACCAGGGTGAGGTACTGGCCGGACCGTCAGATCTTCCTGCCCGACGCCCAGCTGGCCTGGGAGTCGCTGCTGAACCGAGCCCGCCAGACGAGCTTCTTGATCCCGGGCCTCGAGATCTCGGTCACGGACGCCCGCGGACCACAGACGGTCAACGAGATGTTCAAGCACGACGGGGGCATCGGCGAGTTCTGCGAATTCCTGGCGCACGACGAGCCCGTCACGGGCATCGTCCGGCTGCAAGGGACCGACAGGTTCAGCGAGACCGTACCGATGATGGACGACTCCGGTTCGATGACCCCGACGGATGTCGAACGTGACCTCGACGTCGACATCGCGCTGCGCTGGGGAACCGGCTACGACACGGTGCTGCAGTCGTTCGTCAACATCATCGCCACGCCCAAGGGCGGCACCCACCAGCAGGGTTTCGAGCGGGGATTGGTGAAGGCCTTCCTCAAGGGACTCGACAGCACGCGGATCATGAAGGCCGGGGAGGAGCTGCTCAAGGACGACATCCTCGAGGGCCTCACCGCGGTGGTGACCGTACGCCTGGCCGAGCCGCAGTTCGAGGGCCAGACCAAGGAGGTCCTCGGCACGCCGGCGGTGGCGCGCATCGTCGCGCGGATCGTCGAGACCGAGCTGGCCGCGTACCTCACCTCGACCAAGGCGGCCACCAAGGCGCAGGCGCGGGCCGTGATGGAGAAGGTGGTCAACGCGGCGCGTACGAGAGTGGCGGCGCGGAGCCACAAGGAGGCGCAGCGCGCCAAGAACGCGCTCGAGTCGTCGAGCCTGCCGCCGAAGCTCGCCGACTGCCGTTCGAACGACCCGGACCGTACGGAGCTGTTCATCGTCGAGGGCGACTCGGCGATGGGGACGGCCAAGCTCGCGCGGACCTCCGAGATCCAGGCGTTGCTGCCGATACGCGGCAAGATCCTGAATGTCCAGCGGGCATCGGTCACCGACATGCTGAAGAACGCCGAGTGCGCCTCGATCATCCAGGTCGTTGGAGCTGGCTCGGGTCGCTCGTTCGACATCGATCAGGCGCGGTACGGGAAGATCATCTTCATGGCCGACGCCGACTCCGACGGCGCCCACATCCGATGCCTGCTGGCGACGCTGTTCTTCAAGTACATGCGGCCGATGGTCGAGGCCGGCCGGGTCTACACCGCCGTACCGCCGCTGCACCGGTTCGAGATCACCAGCCCGAAGAAGGGGCAGGAGAAGTACATCTACACGTACTCAGACGCCGAGTACCAGCGGAAGGCCGCCGAGCTCACCAAGCGGGGGATCGCGTTCAAGGAACCCCAGCGCTACAAGGGCCTCGGCGAGATGGATGCCGACCAGCTGGCCGACACGACGATGTCGCCCCGGCACCGCACGCTGCGGCGACTCACGGTCGACGATGCCGAAGCCGCCGCATGTACGTTCGAGATGCTCATGGGCAACGATGTCGCCCCGCGCAAGGAGTTCATCATCGAGGGTGCGTACGCCCTCGACGCCGAGCGCATCGACGCCTGACCTGCGGGTTGCCAGCACAGGGCGTTCACCGGTAGGACGGTCGTGTGTCCGGAGACTTCGACGACCTGCTCGCTGCGAATCGCCGCTACGCCACGCAGGCGCCGCGCAACTTCGACGGCATCGCCCACGCCGGCATCGCCGTCGTGACCTGCATGGACTCGCGCCTGCAGCCGTTGGAGATGCTCGGGCTGTACGTGGGGGAGGCGAAGATCCTCCGTACCCCCGGCGGCCGGGTCACTCCTGACGCGCTGGTCGGCTGCATCCTCGGTGTGCACCTGCTGCACGTCGATCGGATCCTCGTCATCGCCCATACCCGGTGTGCCATGGCCAGCGGGTCGGACGCGGAGATCCGTGAACGCATCCTCGCTGCGACCGGTACGGATCTCGGCGACCTTCAGATCGGCGCGACCGCCGACCAGGAACCGGCGCTGGCAGCGGATGTTGAAATCCTGCGAACCCACCCTGCGCTCGCCGGCAAAGCAACCGTCGCCGGCTTCCTGTACGACGTCGACAGCGGCCTGCTGCGCGAGCTGGTCTGAGGCCC
>DAIPZP010000001.1:15424-27467 GCA_036782155.1 Propionibacteriaceae bacterium | reverse complement strand
CCTGAGATCAGCTGAAGGAGCGCGAGCCCAGGCCGTCGATGGGCTGTACGGCGGGGGTGCCGGAGCCGTCGCGGCGGGAGTCGGGGGTCGGGAGGGTGATCGGCGAGCCGGAGGCGGCTGCGGCGACGGCAGGTGCCGGACCGGCCCAGGCGCGCTGGAGGATGTCTTCTCCCTTGAGGAACCGGTGACAGCGGACGCCGCCAGTGGCGCGGCCCTTCGCGGGGTACTCGGACATCGCCGTGACCTTCACCGTGCCTGCGTCGGTGCCGGGCAGCGCGCTCGAGGAGCCGGCCACGGTGACCACCTCGCTGTCATCGGGCTCGACGGCGCCGAAGAACACGACCCTCGCGCCCTTGACGAGGTTGATGCCTGCCATGCCGCCGCCGGATCGGCCCTGAGGTCGTACGGTCGACGCGGGGAAATGCAGCAACGACGCGTCCGACGAGATGAAGACCAGCTCGGCCGACTCGGACGTGAGCTCGACCGCACCCACGACATTGTCGCCCTGGTCGAGCCGGATGAGATCCCACGAGTCCTTGCCGATGATCTCCGGGTTGGTGCGCTTGACGACGCCGCGCTCGGTGCCCAGCGCCCAGATGCCCGTGGTGGCATCAAGCCGCGTCAGGGCCAGAACTCGCTCGCCGGTCTCGAGCGCCACGAGTTCGGCAACGGGGGACCCGCCCTGCAGGTTCGGCGCCGTGGCGAGCAGCGGTACGGCGGGAAGGTCGATCGCGGCGATCCTGATGACCCGGCCGAGGCTTGTGATGAGTCCCGCATCGCCGTGCGTGGTGGTACGGACCGTCGAGACGACGACATCGTGGGCGGCCCGCGGCCCGCCGGATCCAGGCACCTCATCACCGTCGAGGCGTGCGAGCAGTCCGGTGGAGGAGAGCATGACGCGGCACGGGCCGTCCGGGACCTCCAGGGGGGCCGACATTGCAGCGACCGCGGTTGAGGCGCCGGAGCCCGACAGCAGGACCGTACGGCGCGGGGTGCCGAACGTCTGTGCGACCTCGTCGAGTTCGGTGACGACGACCTGCGCGAGCCGGTGGGGATCGTCGGCGATGGCTGCCAGCTCGGCGATCCGGGTGTTGAGCTCGTCGCGCTCGGCCTCGAGATCGATCGTCGAGAACTTCGTGAGCCGCCGCAGCTGCATGTCGAGGATGTAGTTCGCCTGGACCTCGCTGAGGTCGAACGCCTCGATGAGGCGGGCGCGAGCGGCCCCGACATCGTCGGACGAGCGGATGATCGCGATGACGTCATCGATGTCGACGATCGCGATGAGCAGGCCCTCGACGAGGTGCAGACGGTCCCGCGCCTTGCCGAGCTGGAACTTCGTACGTCGCAGCGTGACGTCGAGGCGGTGCTGCAGGTACACCGACAGCAGGTCCCGCAGCGACAGCGTCCGTGGTTGACCCTCGACGAGCGCGACGGCGTTGATTCCGAAGCTGTCCTCGAGCTTCGTCAGCTTGTACAGCTGCTCGAGCAGGGCATCGGCGTTGATGCCGTTCTTCACCTCGATGACGAGCCGCAGCCCGTTCGCGAGATCGGTGAGGTCCTTGATGTCGGCGATGCCGGTGAGCTTCTTGGCCTGGTGGAGCGCCTTGACCTGCTCGATGATCTTCTCGGGCCCGACGAGGTACGGGAGCTCGGTGACGACGATGCCCTTGCGTCGGGGCGACACCTGCTCCACGCGCGCTGTGGCCCGGATACGGAACGAGCCGCGGCCCGTCTCGTACGCGTCCTTGATCCCCTCGAGCCCCACGATCTTTCCGCCGGTCGGCAGGTCGGGACCAGGGATGAAGCGCATGAGGTCTTCGGTGCTGGCGTGGGGGTTACGCAAGAGGTGCTTGAGGGCCTGGACGACCTCGATGAGGTTGTGAGGCGCGATGTTCGTGGCCATGCCGACGGCGATGCCGGTCGCGCCGTTGACGAGGAGGTTGGGGAACGCCGCCGGCAGGACGACCGGTTCCGACCCCTTGCCGTCGTAGTTCGGCCGGAAGTCCACGGTGTCCTCGTCGAGGCCGCCCGTCATGGCCTGAGCGGCCGCAGCCATCCGACACTCGGTGTAGCGCATGGCCGCAGGTCCGGCGTCAAGGGATCCGAAGTTGCCGTGTCCGTCGACGAGCGGCAGACGCTGCGCCCAGGGCTGCGCCTGCCGTACGAGCGCGTCGTAGATCGCGACGTCGCCGTGCGGGTGGAGGATGCCCATGACCTGGCCGACGACGCGGGCGCACTTCACGTGGGGACGGTCCGAGCGGATCCCCATCTCGTCCATCGTGTACAGGATGCGGCGCTGTACGGGCTTGAGACCATCGCGGGCATCCGGCAGCGCGCGGGAGTAGATGACGGAGTACGCGTACTCGAGGAAGCTCGACTCCATCTCCGAGGAGACGTCGATGTCGACGATCCGCTCGGTGCTGTCGTCGTCCACGTCGGGCGCACGCGTGACCATGGGCCTCCTTCGCTGTCCGAGGGGCATTCTGCCGCGTCGCATCGGTCAGGTGGCCGAGGCGCGGCGGGGGCTAGCCGGATCCGATGACCCGGTCGATCTTGTCCTTGAGGGCGTAGCCGTCGGGGCCCCCGATCCGGGGCACGACCGACGGAAGGTCCTCCGCCCAAGCCGTGTCGAGGCGCTCGAGAGGGAGGCCGTGAGCCAGGACCTGCTCCACGGGGTTCAGCTGGCGGATCGCGATGCCGCGAACCCGCTTCGGAGCGTAGGCAGCGAACTCGCCGTAGATCATCGGATCGTGCTGGCCGTCGTCACCGATGAGCAGCCACGAGATCTTTGGGAAGTCGCGCGCGAGCTGCCGCAGCGCGTTCCGCTTGTGCTCGAGGCCGCTGCGGAACCAGCCGGTGTTCGTCGGGCCCCAGTCCGTGAGCAGCAAGGGGCCGGACGGGAATCGCTGCCGGTGCAGGAACCGGCGCAGGAACGGCAGGGTGTTCCAGGCGCCCGTGGAGACGTAGACGATGGGAGATCCGGGATGGTCCTCGAGGATCGACCGGTACAGCTCGGACATCCCCGCAACCGCCTGGCGAGCGTCCTCCGTGACCACCAGCGAGTTCCAGGCGGCGATGAGGGGACGCGGGAGGTACGTGGTGATGACGGTGTCGTCGATGTCGCTCACGATCCCGAACGTCACGTCCTTCGCGACGACGAGCACGTCCGCCGCTGTGGGCTCGGCCTCGGTGGTGGAGACCTGGACCGTGTGCCAGCCGGGCGCCAACCCATGGTCGCCGATCTGCGTGTCGATGTAGCCCTGGCCGTCCGTGACGACCTCGTACTCCCGGTCGTGGAGGGAGATCTTCACCGGACGCGAGACGCAGGCGACCGTGAAGAAGTTCCGCCAGCCGCGCCGCACCAGGATTCGCTCGACCTCCTGCCCGACGATGCCCTCGACGGGGCGGGGCTGCAGGCCGAGGCGCCCGAGAACACGGACGTGCTTGTGGTTGCCGTAGCCCACATAGCTGATGACGTGTTCCTGCCAACCGGCACGGCGAGCGATGCGTTCGACGGTGCGGTTGAACCGCGCTTCGACCCGCGCAGCGATGAATGTCCGGTTAGGCACGGGATAGAGACTACGAGACGCGCGGGATCCGTTGGGAGCTTCCCCGTGTCCTGGTCATGACCGCCGAGTGGCTGGCGGTCCGACGTGCGAGGATGGAGAGCGTGACTGACTCGCTTCACAGCATGCGCGCCGACGTGGCCGCGTGTGGCTACTTCCCGGATCTCATCAGCGACGGGATGGTGCTGGCCCTCGGCGACGAGCCGCTCGTACGGCACCTGGTGCACCACGAAGCGACGTTCAGCGAGGATTCGCTCCATCGGCACCTCACCGTCCTGGGACTGACTGACAGCCGGCTCGTGGTCTCTCACACCGATGAGCACACGATCGACCTCGGGCCGATGCAGGCGGCCAGCACCACGGAGGTCGTGTCGCTGGACGCGTTCACGTCGGTATCACTGACGCGGATCGTGAGCCACCCCGAGAAGTTCGGCACGCACGTCTCTCGCGTCGAAGAGGCCTGGCTGGCCGTCGGCTGGGGCACGATGCGGCGTGCGGACATGGAGCCTGCGGGCTGCGGCGACCCCAACTGCGAGGCCGACCACGGCTACTCGGGGACGCTGACCGCTGACGACCTGACCGTGCGGATGAGCGCCGCCGCCGATGGCGTCGAGAACGTGGCCAGGCTGGTCGACTTCGGGGTCGAGCTCCAGCGTCGTACGGGCCGCACCGCCATGACGACGAGGACCATGCGATGAGCGAGCCCGTCCTGCCGGCGTACCGATCTGGATCGCTGGGGGATGTGCTCGCGGGCATCGGAAGCCATCTCGGTCTGCCCGGATGTCGCGAGGACGCCCTGGACCTGCCCGACGGCAAGCGCTGGGTCGTACTGCTCGTGGACGGTCTCGGGTGGCAGCAGACGCGCGTCGCGATGGCTCGGACGCCGTTCCTGGCGGGCGCCATCGGGCATGCACGGGCGATCACCGCGGGCGTCCCGTCCACGACGGCCACCTCGCTCACCAGCCTCGGAACGGGCCTCACCCCTGGTCAGCACGGCATCGCCGGCTACACGTTCCGCAACCCGCATACCAAGAGAATCTTCAGCCCCCTGACATGGGACCCCACGACCGACCCGCTGGCCATACAGCCGATGCCGACGATCTTCGAACGCGCCAAGAGCGAGGGCGTGTCGGTGACGTCAGTCCTTCCGGCGCGGTTCGAGGGGAGCGGTCTGACGGCCGTGGCGCTACGAGGAGGTGTGTTCGAAGGGGTCGTCGACGAGCACGATGATGCCGCCCGGGCCCAGCAGGTGCTGCGTGCCGCGGCGACCGGCGATTCGTCGTTGGTGTACGTGTACGAGCGCATGCTCGACCACGTGGGCCATGGTCGCGGTACGGCTTCCGACCAATGGGTGGAGGAGCTGGTACGGATCGACGCCTTCGCCGACGCACTGCGGGAACAGCTTCCTGACGACGTGAGGCTGGTCGTGACGGGCGATCATGGGATGGTCGACGTCCCCACCGACCATCGCCTCACCATGGAGGACGAGCCGGAGCTCATGGCGGGTGTCGAGCTGATCGGGGGCGAGGCGCGGCTGCGTCAGCTGTACACGTCGAGCCCCGACGCGGTCGCCGCCAGATGGACGGACCGGCTGGGGTCTCTGGCTTGGGTACGCACTCGCGACGAGGCGCATTCGGAAGGCTGGTTCGGAAAGCTCGCTCCACGGGTTGCCGACCAGTTCGGCGACGTACTGGTCGCTATGCGCGACGACTGGGCCGTGCTGACCCGCGAAGTACCTGGAGAGTTCAGTCTCGTCGGCATGCACGGCTCCCTCACGCAGGCCGAGATGGAGATTCCGCTGATCTGCGAGTAGCCAGCACGGCGCTAGGGTGCGGGCATGCGCCCCCTGATTGATGTCGTCCACCTGGCCCAGCTCATGCAACGCGATGGTTTCACCCTGCTGGACGTCCGCTGGTCACTTGGTGGCGAGGACGGACATGACGCGTACCTGGCCGGCCACCTGCCAGGAGCGGTGTACGTGGATCTCGACAAGGAGCTCGCCGGGCAGCCCGGACGCGGTGGGCGCCACCCGTTGCCGTCGGTCGAAGTCTTTGCCGAGGCCATGCAGCGTGTCGGCGTGACGGAGGAGCGGCAGGTCGTCGCCTACGACAGCGGCTCTGGCCTCGGTGCCGCGCGCTTGTGGTGGATGCTGACCGACGCCGGCCACAGGCTTGTACGGGTGCTCAACGGTGGATATTCGGGATGGATCGCAGCGGGAAAGCCGATTGAGACGGGTGAAGTGACGCCGGAGCGCGGGACATTCGTGCCGGAGCCCGGTCATCGGCCCGTGGTGGATCCCGAGGGCGTGCTCCAGCACCTGCGCGACGGTGGAGCGCTGTACGACGTGCGCGCGGCTGATCGCTATCGCGGCGAGAACGAGACCATCGACCCCATCGCAGGGCATATCCCAGGGGCTTTGAGCCTCCCTCTGGCGACGCTGGTGCGAGCCGACGGGTACGCCCCGCGCGGTGAGCTGGCCAAGAAGATGGGTCATCTACGGGCCGGCGATGTGGTGTCCTGCGGGTCCGGGATCACGGCGGCCGCAGTGGTGCTGGCGGCGGAGCAGGTGGGCATCAGCGATCTTGTCCTGTTCCCGGGATCCTGGTCAGGCTGGATCACCGACCCGAGCCGACCGATCGCGACAGGCCCGGACGCCGGGTCACTGCCTGAGGCCTGATCGGACGGGGGAACCTAGTCCTTCGGGCCGAACATGATCTCGTCCCAGCTCGGGACGGAAGCCCTCTTGCTCCTGCTCCGCTTCGCCGGCGTGGGTGGCTGCTCGGGGATCGGTTCCTGGTCGGCCTCGCGGTGGTTCGTGGGAGGCACCTGTTGTGGCCTGGAGGGCGCCGGGGTCGCCAATACCGGGTCGGTGAACAACGAGAGCTGCTCGGGCTCCTCGCGGGGCGTGGGCGGCTGCTGAAGCCCCTTGTAGATGCGGACGGAGTCCTCGTCGATGCCCGAGATCATGTCGTACAGCACATCCATCTCGTTGCGCGGAGGCACGAGGTCGTACACGCCGTCGACCTCCTCCAACACGGCCGGCTCGTAGTCGTGGACGTCCTGCAAGGTCGCCAGACCGTACGCATCCGGCCCGCTCTCAGTGAGAGTCGCCCGCACCAGGGCCATCTCGTCGTCGAGGTCGATCGTCGGCTCGTCGTCGGGATTGGCGGTGCGCCGACGCCCCGGCTGTGGCCCGTGGGCGGGGCCGCTCTCCTCGATGAGCCAGCGAGCCTCGTCGTTGTCGGCGACCGAGAACCGTCCGGGGAGGTCGAAGAGGAAGCTGGCCAGGTGATGAGCGCTGCCCGAGGCGTAGGCGGCCTGCAGGATCCAGCGACCGTCGGGACGCTTCCATGCGTCCCACTCGACGTCGTCGAAGTCGATCCCTCGCGCAAGGAGCCGGGTCGCGACGGTGGGCTTGAGACCCCGGGTCGAGGCGGCCTCGTTGCGGCGCCTGACCGTACCGGCGATCGCCACGCCGACGACATGCGAGCGCTCGGCCAGCACGGGGGCGGCGTACGGCTCGATCCGCTCGATGGGCACACCGGCGGCCTGCGCGACCGACTCGACGGTCTCGCCCGCGCGTACGCGCGCTTGAATCTCGCGCGGTCGCAACTGACTTTCCATGTCGATCTCCAGTTGGCCGAGTCGAGCGCGGTCCCCTCGGAGGGCGGCCGTGAGACGTTCGTCCGCCAGGATGGCGATCTGCTCTCCGTCATCCGTCACGACGAGGAGCGACGCACCGTCTCCGGTGAGCCCGAGGGGCCTTGCCTTCCTCATGTGTGGCCGTTTCTCGTTCCGGTATTTCCGCTCAACCTACAACGCCCGCGCGTCGAGCGGGTGGACGTCGTCCGTGCGTCGGGAGTGCAACCAAGAGGGGAGCCGGATCGGTTGACCCTTGTTCGGTGTGGTACACATTCCTTCGAGTCGGACTGCGTAAGCGGTGATGACACCAACGCCCACGACACGGAAGGGACCATGGCGACCGATTACGACGCGCCCCGGAAGACCGACGAGGACTCTAACGAGGACAGTCTCGAAGAACTCAAGAGCCGACGCAACGACAAGAACTCCGGCAAGGTCGACGAGGACGAGGCAGAGGCTGCCGAGGCGTTCGAGCTGCCCGGCGCCGACCTCTCGCACGAGGAGCTCACCGTGCGCGTGCTGCCGCGCCAGGCCGACGAGTTCACGTGCGCGTCGTGCTTCCTCGTGAAGCACAGGAGCCAGATCGCCGAGACCCGCAACGGGCAGTCGTACTGCGTGGACTGCGTCTAGGCCTTTAGGAACTCGAGATCCCCTGCCACTGGCGGATCTTGCGGTTGGCGAAACGGCCCATCAGCATCTGAGCCACGCCGACGCCGATCGACGACGCGACGAACCAGGTGATCGCTTCGCGCGTGGGAACGTCAGGATCGTGGGGGTCGGGCGGGGTGTCGCCCGTGGCCACCTGCCAGAGTTTCCGGACGACGAACTGTGCGATGAATGTCGTGAGGGCACCCACGATTGCCGGGTATGCCTTCTCGAGGATCTTGTCGTTCATGCAGCCTCCTGACGCTGAAGCCAATCCTAGGTGGCTCGTACCTCCCAGCGGGACGAACCGAGCGTTCGGGTGGCGGGTACTCTGACGCCGTGACGTACGCCGAGCGCTTGAGGCCTCCGATCATGTGGTGGGTCGTCGTGGCGCTGTGCGCGTCCACCTTCGTGATCGCGGTGGCCGTGTTCCTGCCAGGAGAGATCGTCCTGGCGAGCCTCGCCGTCGCGGTGGCCATCGTGATCGGCCTGATGCTGGCCTTCACCGCGACCGTACGCGTGACGCCTGCCGGGTTCGGCGTGGCGCGCTCCAGCCTCGAATGGGCGTACGTGGGATCGGTGACCCAGCTCAGCAAGGACGAGGTACGACGTCGTCTCGGGCACGACGCCGATCCGCGCGCCTTCGTCGTCTACCGCTCGTACGCCGACGAGGCTGTGGAGATCGCAGTCGACGATCCTGCCGACCCCCACCCGTACTGGCTGGTGTCGACCCACGACGCCGGGAAGCTCGCCACGGCGATCGAGACAGCGAGGGGTGCGGCGTGATGGCTGAGCCAGTGAGGGTCCGGGTCCGTCTGTTGGACCCCGAGATGAGCCTTCCTTCGTACGCGCATCCCGGGGATGCCGGCGCGGACCTCGCCATCGCGCATGACGTGGAGATCCCGCCGGGCCAACGGGTCCTCGTGGGGACCGGCATCGCGGTGGAGATTCCGGACGGTTGGGTGTGTCTGGTTCATCCGCGCTCGGGCCTCGCGGCACGGTATGGGCTCACGATGGTCAACGCACCGGGCACGATCGACTCAGGTTTTCGCGGGGAGATCAAGGTCAATCTCCTCAACACCGACACCTCCGCGACGGTGCGCCTGCGGCGCGGGGACGCGGTGGGGCAGCTGGTGTTCCAGAGAGTCGGATGGGCCACCTTCGAGCTCGCGGACGAGCTGAGCGAGACCGTACGTGGCGAGCGGGGACACGGGTCGAGCGGCGGAGTCGCAGGGTGGACTAGCGTTGGTCCGGACCTTTCCCACTCGTCTCAGGAGTCATCGTGATCTTCGGCCGCAAGAAGCAACAGGCGGGCCCTACAGAGCCGGACCCGGCTGACATCTCCGACGAGCTGGACGACGAGGAGCTCGAGGACGACGTCGACGACGACGAGACCGAGGACGACGAGGTGGAAGACGAGGACCTCGAGGAGAACGACCTCGACGAGGACTTCGACGGCGAGGCCGACGAGTGGATCGCCTATGACGAGTCGCAGGACTGGCGTGACGAGGGCCCGTTCGACATCGACGAGGTCGATCTCGAAGCCGATGACGTGCCGCGCCTTGATCTCGGTGCGCTGATCGTCACGCCCGAGGACGACATGCAGATCCAGATCATCGCCGACGCGGCGACCGGCGACGGCCTGGCTTTGGTGCTGAGTCTGGACGGGGCGGCCATGCAGGTGGAGGTCAAGGCGGCGCCCCAGAGCGGCGGCTTCGCGGCCGAGATCCGCGACGACCTCATCGAGGAGACGCTGGCCGCGGGTGGCAGTGCGGAGCGCGCGAAGGGTCCGTACGGAACGGAGCTGCGCCGCGTCGTACCCGTCGACGGCCCGGACGGCGAGTCGGGTTTTGCGCCGATGCGCGACTGGCTGGTCGAGGGTCCGCGATGGCTGGTGGTGGCCAGGATGATGGGCGAGGCCGCGATCGACGTCAAGGGTGATGGCGCGTCGAAGCTCTTCGACGAGGCGTTCCGCAACCTCATCGTGCGCCGCGGAGAGGATCCCATGGCGCCCGGTCAGACGGTGCCGCTGAAGGTTCCTGAGGGATGAGCATGACCCAGCAAAGCGAAGGGCTCTGGCGCCGGCTCGTCCGTCGCCTGACCTCGTCGAACGCCGAGCTGGTCTCCGAGCAACTGGCCCACGACGCCGAGTCGGCGGGCTGCCAGCAGATCCAGCGGGCGAGGATCCGCGAGCGCGTGCACCTGCGCGGAACGGTGCAGGCGATCACACTGAGCCCGGAGCTGGACAAGGGCGGCCTCGACGTCGACCTGGACGACGGCACCGGCCGCATCACCCTCGTGTGGATGGGACGACGTCTGATCCCAGGCATCGAAGTCGGTCGCGGGATCGACGTCTGGGGCATGCTGACGATCTCCGGGGGTCGCCGGGTGATCTTCAACCCGGCGTACCAACTCAGCCCCTGAGAGTTCGGCCGCTACTCCTCGAAGGGAAGATCCGGTTCGTCCGTCGCGGCTGCGTGCGTCGCCGGACCAGCGTGCTCGTGTGTGGCAGGAAGATCCTCAGCCAGCACCTTGAGCGGCGTCGGCGCGGCGGGCCCGCTGGGGATCGCGGCACCGGGTGCGGGTGCGAGGGCTTCCTCTACGGGGCTCGCGCGGTGGTCGAGGTCGTCTGCCCGGACCCCGATGTGGGCTCGGGGCGACAGGAACCGTGAGAGCTCGGTCTCGTGATCGGGATCGATGAGGAACATGAGCTCGTCGCCAGCCTCGAGAGCGCCGTCACGGTCGGGGGCCATGCCGCGCCCGTCCCGGATAATGGCCGTGAGCACGGTCTCGCCAGGCCAGTTGATCTCGCCGATACGGCGTCCAACAGTCGGGGAGCTGTCCGGCAGGGTCATCTCCACGAGGTTCGTACGGCCCTTCTGGAACGTCATCAGGCGCACGAGGTCACCCACGGTGACGGCCTCTTCGACGAGGGCGCACATGAGCCTTGGTGTGGAGACGGCGACGTCGACGCCCCACATGTCGTCGAACAGCCACTCGTTGCCCGGATGGTTGACGCGGGCGACCGTCCGGGACACTCCGAACTCGGTCTTCGCGAGCAGGGAGTGAACCAGGTTGACCTTGTCGTCGCCCGTGGCGGCGATCGAGACGTCGCTCGTGTCCAGGCGCGCCTCGGCGAGAGAGTCGAGCTCGCAGGCGTCAGCGAGCAGCCACTCGGCCTCGGGCACCGAGGCCGGCTTGATGGCGTTCGGCGCACGGTCGATCAGCAGGACGCTGTGACCGTTGGCGATGAGCTCCTTGGCGATGGAACGGCCGACGTTGCCGGCTCCGGCGATGGTGACGCGCATGTCTCTCCTCAGTGCTCCCGCGGCGCGGCCGACATCGTGGCCTGGACGTCTTCGATCCGGTCCGACTCGACCATGGCGTACACGATGTCGCCCGACTGGAGGACCGTGGTGTCGGTGACGACCATCGCGCTGCCGTAGCGGGTGAGCGCAGGGATCGGGGTACGGATCTGGCCCTCGATCGATCGGATGGTCTGTCCGATCCAGCCGACGTGGCAGGGCACCTCGACGAGCTGGACGTTGCCGGACGGGTCACGCCACAGACCAGCAATGCCGCCCGGTACCAAGCGTCGGAGCACCTGGTCGGCCGTCCACCGGACGGTCGCCACGGTCGGGATCCCCAGCCGCTCGTACACCTCGGCGCGGCCCTGGTCGTAGATGCGGGCCACCACGTTGTCGACCCCGAAGCTCTCGCGAACGACGCGCGCCGCGAGGATGTTCGAGTTGTCACCGTTCGAGACGGCGGCAAAGCCGTCGGCGTGCTGGATATCGGAGGCGAGCAGGACGTCGCGGTCGAAGCCGACGCCCTTGATGGTCGTGCCTCGGAACTCGGGTCCGAGTCGGCGAAAGGCCTCGACGTCGACATCGATGACCGCCACGGTGTGGTGGCGCCTCTCGATGCTGTGGGCAAGGCTCGATCCCACTCGGCCGCAGCCCATGATCACGTAGTGCACGCACACCTCCGCAGACGAATCACAGTGAACGGGTCCACGCTACTGGCGCGAGGCCCCGTCAGCCCACACAGCCAGTATTCTCGGCAGCGTGAATCTCGCTGAAGCGGGCAAACGCCTCCTCAGCGGGAGGAAGCGGGAAAGGCTCCTGACGTGACCTGGGCCCAGGGGACCGTCATCGGCCCCGTGACCGTCGGGCCTCCCGCGCACGGCG
>DAIPZP010000001.1:2574-15324 GCA_036782155.1 Propionibacteriaceae bacterium | reverse complement strand
TGGGCCCAGGGGACCGTCATCGGCCCCGTGACCGTCGGGCCTCCCGCGCACGGCGGACACTGCGTGGCGCGCGTCGACGGCAAGGTCGTGTTCGTACGGCACGCACTGCCCGGCGAGATCGTCGAGGTGTCGATCACGGAGGACGCGCACGAGCGCTATGCACGGGGTGATGCTGTCCGCGTGCTCGAGGCCGCGGCGGGCCGAGTTCCAGCGCCTTGTCCGGTGGCCGGTCCTGGTGGTTGTGGCGGGTGCGACCTGCAGCACGCCGACCTGCCGACCCAGCGCGAGCTGAAGCGACAGGTGGTCGCGGAGCAGCTGCGCCGCCTCGGCGGCTACGAGTGGAGCGGCGACGTCGAGTCCGTACCTCCGGAGTCGGGACTCGGATGGCGCACCAGGATGCGCTACCAGGTGACTGCGACGGGCCAACTCGGCCTGCGTGCTCACCGCTCGCACGACGTCATCGAGGTGCCCGAGCAGGGCTGTCTTCTCGCCCATCCGGACCAGCCTGTACGGACGGGGGAGTACGAACCGACCTCCGAGGTGGTGGTCGCAGGCCGCGGCCAGAGCTCAGCGGTCCTCGTGGACGGCGAGCTGCTCGATGGCGTCGCGACGATCGTGGAGCACGCTGCTGGGCGCACGTGGCGGGTGTCAGCGAACGGGTTCTGGCAGGTGCACGAGGCGGCGGCGGACACCCTGGTCGAGGCGGTGATGACGGGGCTTGAGCCGCGGCGTGGCGACACCGCGTGGGACCTGTACTGCGGAGTCGGCCTGTTCGCCGGCCCGCTCGTCGACGCGGGTGTGGCAGTGCGCGGCGTGGAGCTCTCGCGCCGAGCAGTAAGGGACGCGAGCCGGAACGTACCGGAAGCCAGGTTCGAGGCCGGGCGCGTCGAGCAGGTGGCGCGGCGATGGCCCAACCGGGTGGACCTGGTGGTGTGCGACCCTCCGCGGACGGGTGTCGGCAAGGTGGTTGCCGAGCAGGTCGTACGACGTCGCCCGCGACGCATCGCGTACGTCGCCTGCGACCCGGCCGCGCTCGGTCGTGACGTCGCAACGTTCGCCGCGTCCGGTTACAGCGTCAGATCCCTGCGGGCGTTCGACATCTTCCCCATGACCCATCACGTCGAGTGCGTCGCGATTCTCGAAGGCTGAGTCCGACTCGGCCGTTTCCTTCGCAATGCAGACCCGCGGTTGGCAGGATGGGCGTTGCATCGTGGCCGGATCTGGATCCTCATGATATCTTGACGTCAAGATACATGGGATCACGGGTCCCGCCCTCATCGCCGGAGGAGCATTCATGAGTGTCAACAGCTTCGGAGCCAAGTCGACATTGACCGTCGACGGCACCGCCTACGAGATCTTCCGCCTCGATGCGGTGGACGGCCAGGCGAAGCTCCCGTACAGCCTCAAGGTCCTGCTGGAGAATCTTCTCCGCAACGAGGACGGGGCCAACATCACCAAGGCCGACATCGCCGCGCTGGCGTCGTGGGACCCCGCTTCGGAGCCGGACAAGGAGATCCAGTTCACGCCGGCTCGCGTCATCATGCAGGACTTCACGGGCGTACCGTGCGTCGTCGACCTCGCCACGATGCGTGAGGCCGTCGCCGAGCTCGGGGGAGACCCGGCGAAGGTCAACCCCCTGTCGCCGGCGGAGCTCGTCATCGACCACTCGGTGATCGCAGACGTGTTCGGCACGCCGGACTCGTTCCGCCGCAACGTCGAGCTCGAGTACGAGCGCAACGTCGAGCGCTACCAGTTCCTCCGCTGGGGCCAGACGGCGTTCGACGACTTCAAGGTCGTCCCGCCGGGCACCGGCATCGTGCACCAGGTCAACATCGAGCACCTGGCCCGCGTGATCTTCCCGCGGGTCGTAGGCGGCGTGCTGCAGGCCTACCCGGACACGTGCGTCGGCACCGACTCGCACACGACCATGGTCAACGGCCTGGGAGTCGTCGGATGGGGTGTCGGCGGCATCGAGGCTGAGGCGGCCATGCTGGGCCAGCCGATCTCGATGCTCATCCCACGCGTCGTCGGCTTCAAGCTGACCGGCAGCGCGCCCGAGGGCACGACGGCCACCGACCTCGTCCTCACGATCACCGACATGCTCCGCAAGCACAAGGTCGTCGGCAAGTTCGTCGAGTTCTACGGGTCCGGCGTCTCCGAGGTGCCGCTGGCCAATCGCGCCACGATCGGCAACATGTCGCCGGAGTACGGCTCGACGATCGCCGTCTTCCCGATCGACGAGAAGACCATCGACTACCTCAAGCTCACCGGACGCGAGGAGGGCCAGATCGCGCTCGTCGAGGCGTACGCGAAGGAGCAGGGCCTCTGGCACGACGCGGCGCACGAGCCGGTCTACTCCGAGTACCTGGAGCTCGACCTGTCCACGGTCGTGCCGAGCATCGCGGGCCCGAAGCGTCCTCAGGACCGCATCGAGCTCTCCGGCTCGAAGGCCGCGTTCGAGGAGGCGCTGCCCACGTACACGTCGGCTCCGGCGGCGAGCGTGCCGGTCACTCTGGGCGACGGCACGTCGTTCCAGCTCGGACACGGCGCCGTGACGGTGGCGGCGATCACGTCGTGCACGAACACGTCCAACCCGAGCGTCATGCTGGGCGCCGGTCTCGTCGCTCGCAAGGCGCGCAAGCTCGGCCTCACCAGCAAGCCCTGGGTGAAGACGACGCTGGCGCCAGGCTCGCAGGTCGTCACCGACTACTACGCGAAGTCGGGCCTGGACGTGGACCTGGACGCGCTCGGCTTCAACCTCGTCGGCTACGGCTGCACGACCTGTATCGGCAACTCCGGCCCGCTCATCCCCGAGGTGTCGGCGGCGATCAACGAGGCTGACCTGGCCGTCACCGCGGTGCTCTCCGGCAACCGCAACTTCGAGGGCCGCATCAACCCCGACGTGAAGATGAACTACCTGGCCAGCCCGCCGTTGGTCATCGTGTACGCGCTGGCGGGCACGATGGACATCGACCTCGCGACCGAGCCGATCGGCACCTCGTCCGACGGCAACGACGTGTACCTCAAGGACGTCTGGCCGACGCAGGCCGAGATCGACGAGGTCGTCGCCAGCTCGATCGGCAAGGACATGTTCACCCGGCGCTACGCGGACGTCTTCGCCGGCGACGCCACGTGGCAGGGGCTTCCGACGCCCTTGGGCGACACGTTCGACTGGGCCCCTGACTCCACGTACGTGCGCAAGCCTCCGTACTTCGACGGGATGCCCCGCACGCCCGAGGACGTCACCGACATCCATGGCGCACGGGTGCTGCTCAAGCTGGGCGACTCCGTGACCACCGACCACATCTCGCCGGCCGGTGCGATCAAGGCAGACAGCCCTGCCGGTAGGTACCTCACCGAGCACGGCGTGCAGCGGTCCGACTTCAACTCGTACGGATCCCGTCGCGGCAACCACGAGGTGATGATTCGCGGCACGTTCGCCAACATCAGGCTCCGCAACCAGCTCGCGCCGGGCACCGAGGGTGGTGTCACCCGTGACTTCACTCTTCCGGGTGCTCCGGTCACGACCGTGTACGACGCGTCGGAGCACTACCTCGCGGCGAAGACTCCGCTGGTCGTGCTCGCTGGCAAGGAGTACGGGTCCGGGTCGTCACGCGACTGGGCGGCCAAGGGCACGGCCCTGTTGGGCGTCAAGGTGGCCATCGCCGAGTCGTACGAGCGGATCCACCGCTCGAACCTCATCGGCATGGGCGTCCTCCCGCTGCAGTTCCCGGAGGGCCAGACGGCGGATTCTCTCGGCCTCACCGGCGAGGAGACGTTCGAGGTGACCGGGATCGAGCAGCTCAACGGCGGCGCCACGCCGAAGACGGTGAAGGTCGTCGCGCAAGGTGCGGGTGAGCCGATCACGTTCGACGCGGTCGTGCGCATCGACACGCCAGGAGAGGCCGACTACTACCGCCACGGCGGGATCATGCAGTACGTGCTGCGGTCGCTGCTCGCCTCGTAACCCGCTTCACCGCACACGCGGCCGTACTGGCAGAACATGCCGGTACGGCCGCGGTCATTCCTGGAGCGCTTCGCGCAGCAGGGTCGCGTAGGAGGCCGACTGGCCCGTGGCGTACGACCTGCGCGGCCAGAAGAATCCTTTGAGCCCGTCACCCTTCGTCCGAGGGATCACGTGGACGTGGGTGTGGGGGACCGATTGGCTCACGGTGTTGTTGATGCCGACGAAGCTCCCCTGAGCGCCTAGCCCGGTGACCATCGCGGCCGCGACCCGCTGGACGAGTGACATCAGCGGCACGAGTTCCTCGGCCGGCAGGTCGGGAAGCGTGTCGACGTGGCCGATGGGGCAGACGAGCGTGTGGCCGTAGAAGACGGGTCGATGGTCGAGGAAGGCGATGGCGTGATCGGTGCGGGCGACGATCTCCGCGTCAAGGTCACCGGAAGCGATCCGGCAGATGATGTCGCGTGCGTCGGCAGTCGTGGTCACAGCGCCATTCTGTAGCCTCCTCGCATGGCCATGCGCGTACGTGAGACGCCTTCGGGCGCGCTGCGCTTGTCGTACGCGATCCTCGCCACGTTCCTCGGGGGCCTGGGAGGGCTTCTGGTCGTCGCGATCGTGTACCCGATCTTCACCAGCGCCGGGGTCTGCGCCACCGATCAGACGCTGTTCTGCGGGCTCGCTGTGGCGATCCTCGCCTGGGTCGTGGGTACGTGGCTGCTGATGGTCTGGCTCACGCACGTGCTGAGGATGAGCTGGCGCTTCATGGTGGCCACCGTCGCTGGCCAGCTGCTGATCATCGAGGTGGTGTTCCAGTCGGACTCGCTGTGGTGGCTCCTCGGGCTGCTCATCGTCCCCGTCATCGCGGCCCTGGTCAGTGACCCAGGACACACGCGTGAAGAGCTGCCGCGATGGCAGTCGCTCACGATCCTGATCGTCGGTGTCGCGGTGTTGATCGAGTTCCTGGCGTGGGGTTGGTTCGGCGTCCTCACCGGGTAGCGCCCCTCTTGGCTGAGGTGTATGGTCGAATCCTAATCGAACATACGTTCGAGGGTCACAGGAGATGGGTCATGGCGCAGGCAGCGGTGGCATGGGCGCAGGAGCGATCGTGGCGAGAAGAGTGCCAGATCTACGTACCTCCGGGGTGGCCGGATGCCGTACGGCCTCCCGGAGCTCCTGACTGGGAGGCGACGGCGACGGCATTCCTGCTGGACTGCTGCCCACCCGACTACCGGTCGCACCTGGTCCTGCGGAGGCACCCCGTCGTGCTGGCACGCTTTGCGGCGGAGCATGTCGAGGCCCAGCTGCGAGCGGCCAAGGACGGCCTCGCCGGAGTGCGGTCCAGCCTGGCGGACTACGTGGCCCCGGAGGTCATCCGGTCGGCGGCCGACGCCTGGCAGGAGGAGTCAGCTCGGCTTGTCCGGATACGACGCGCGGTGGCGCTCATCGAGGAGGCGGTGCGCGGCCGGATCTTCATCAGGCGTCTGTAGCCACCGGGCCCAGCGGGCGTCGGAACATGGCTCCTTGGGATCGACGCCATAGACTCAACTTCATGTCACTGCTGGAACGGATCTCGGATCCAGCCGCCCTGCGGCGGCTGACGCGGGCTCAGCTCGACGAGCTGGCTGCGGAGATCCGGGCCTTCCTGGTCTCGAGCGTGAGCCGTACCGGCGGGCATCTCGGTCCCAACCTGGGCGTCGTGGAACTGACGATCGCGATCCATCGCGTCTTCAACTCGCCACGGGACCCGATCGTCTTCGACACCGGCCACCAGTGCTATGTCCACAAGATCCTCACTGGCCGTCGCGACCAGTTCCCCACGCTGCGCCAGGAGGGCGGCCTGTCGGGCTACCCCAACCGAGCGGAGTCGGAGCACGACTGGGTCGAGAGCTCGCACGCGTCAGCTGCCCTGTCATGGGCGGACGGCATGGCGAAGGCGTTCCGGCTGCAGGGGGAGTCCGACCGTACGGTCGTTGCCGTCGTGGGCGACGGGTCGCTCACCGGAGGCATGGTCTGGGAGGCGCTCAACAACATCGCCGCCGACCCCGACCTGCCGCTCGTCATCGTGGTGAACGACAACGGCCGCTCGTACACGCCGACGGTGGGCGGGATCGCCAACCAGCTCACGGCGATGCGTACGGACAAGCGGTACGAGCCGATGCTCCAGATGATCAAGACGACCGTCTCGAACACGCCGATCGTCGGCAAGCCTGCGTACGACCTCCTGCACGGCCTGAAGAGCGGCATCAAGGACGTCCTTGCGCCGCAGGGGCTCTTCTCCGACCTCGGCATGAAGTACCTCGGCCCGATCGACGGCCATGACATCGCCGCGATGGAGATGGCTCTCACGCAGGCCAAGCGCTTCGGCCGACCAGTCATCGTCCACTGCATCACGGTGAAGGGCCGCGGATTCAAGGCCGCGGAGGACCACGATGAGGATCGCTTCCACAGCGTCGGCAGGATCGACGAGCACACCGGAGAGCCACTGACGGCTTCGACCGCCGCAACCTGGACCGACATCTTCAGCGATGAGCTCGTACGGCTCGCTGCGACCAACGAGCGTCTCGTCGCCATCACGGCCGCGATGCTCCATCCCACCGGGCTCGGCGCGTTCCAGGCCGCCTACCCGTCGCGTACGTTCGATGTCGGCATCGCCGAGCAGCACGCGATCACCTCTGCCGCGGGCCTGGCGATGGCGGGACTCCACCCGGTTGTGGCGATGTACTCGACGTTCCTCAACAGAGCCTTCGACCAGCTGCTCATGGACGTGGCGCTCCATCGCCTCGGCGTCACAGTGGTGCTGGATCGTGCCGGCGTGACCGGGCCTGACGGCCCCAGCCACCACGGCGTGTGGGACCACACGATCGCGGCCCTCGTCCCCGGGCTGCGCCTGGCGGAACCACGAGACGGGACACGTCTGCGCGAGGCGCTCGACGAGGCTGTACGGGTCGAGGACGCGCCCACCGTGGTCCGGTACTCCAAGGACAAGGTGCCCGACGACATTCCCGCGCTGCGGTCGATCCACGGGGTGGACGTGCTCGCCGCCGAGGCGGAGCCGAGGGTCCTGGTCGTCGGCTACGGACAGCTCGTGGGCATGGCGCTCGAGGTGGGCCATCGGCTGAGCCAGCAGGGGATTTCCGCCACGGTCGTCGACCCGGTGTGGGCACTGCCGGTCAACCCGGTTCTGGTCGAGCTCGCCTCGGACCACGAGCTGGTCGTCACCCTGGAGGATGCAGTGGTCGGCGGGGGAGTCGGCGCCCAGCTGGCCGCCGCCGTCGCGGAGTCCGACCGGCCGGTCATCGTCCGCCAGTTCGGCCTCCGGCATGACTTCCTGCCGCAGGGGAGTCGTGAGCAGGTCCTCGACGAGGCCGGGCTCACCGCACAGGCAGTCGCACTCGCCACGATCGAGTCACTGGTTTCGCGCGACGTCGAGAACGCGGCGTCCTCGACGCCGTCGACTCTGGGGCTACCGCCCTCCGACGAGGGCTGAGGCGCTCAGTCCGCTGAGAGAGCCGCGGCCATCGGCGGCGCAACAAGGTCGATCTGCCAGCTGCGGACGCCCAGACCCGCCAGCTGCGTACGGATCGCCGCCTCATCGGTGCCTGCAGGCGTCCACAGCATCCGCCTGAGAGGATCGGGTGGGATGAGGTTCTCGACGGGCAGCTTCAGCGCGTCGGCAAGGTCGGTCAGTACAGGTCGCACCGCCTCCCAGCGTTTCGCGGCCTGAGGATCCCGCGAGGGCCACGTACGAGGCGGCGGTGGACCATCGGCCGACAGGTGCATGGGGGGCAGCTCACTGTGGGGCAGCTGCAGCGCACGCTGGATCGCATCCAACCAGGTCTGCCGATAGCGCTTCGCCTCACGCCTGTTGAAGCGGGGGATCGCCTGCAGCGTGCGATGATCGACGCCGGGCGATCCCTCCTTGATCCCCATCGCGACAGTCGCGATCGCCTCGTCGCCCAGGATCCGGCCCGGTGCCTTGTCGAGAGAACGGGCGAGTTCGTCACGGGCGGTCCAGAGCTCGCGGACAACCCCGAGCGCGCGCACATTCCGTATGGCATGGATCCCTGACGTCCTCCGCCACGGGTCGACGCGGGGGACGACCGGGAGCGCGGCCTGCTCGAGCAGGTAGGCGAACTCCTGCTCCGCCCACTCCGCCTTGCCGGCCTCGCGCAGCTGTTCCGAGAGGATGTCGCGCAGATCCATCAGCAGCTCGACGTCAAGTGCGGCGTAGGCCAGCCACTCCTTGGGCAGCGGCCGAGTCGACCAGTCGGCGGCGCTGTGCTCCTTGAGGAGGCGTAAGCCGAGAAGCTGCTCGACGAGCGTCCCGAGCGCCACCCTGGGGTAGCCCAGCAGACGGGCCGCGAGCTCGGTGTCGAACATGCTCTTGGGTAGCAACCCCGCCTCGACAAGACACGGCAGGTCCTGGGTGGCGGCATGGATGATCCACTCGGCGTCATCGAGTGACGCCTGGATCCCGGACAGCCCCGGCTCAGCGGTCAGCGGAATCGGGTCGACGAGCGCCGTCCCGGCGCCCTCACGGCGGAACTGGAGCAGGTACGCACGTCCGGAGTAGCGGTAACCCTGCGCGCGTTCGGTGTCGACCGCGACCGGGCCCGTACCGTCAGCGAAGTTTCGGACCAGCTGGTCCAGGCCTGCAGGAGAGTCGATGACGTCTGGGACTCCATCCCGGGGCGCATCGAGGATGGGGACCTCAGGTTCGGTCCCGTCGACGTCGGTCATCGACGCCCGCGGCGGGTGACGAGCGGTAGGACGCCCGGCGGTACCGGTGGCAGACCGCTGAGCGTGCACAGGACCTGTTGCCAGGCCGCGACGTGGGCGGCGAGGGACAGCTCGGCGGACAGATCAGGCGTCCATGAGGCGCGGATCTCCACCTCGGCGCTGCCGGGGTCTGCAGCCAGCTCGCCGAAGGGCGTGCTGATGACCGCCGAGACCGTACCGCTCGGCTCACGGTACGCAGCACCTTGGTTTTCGAGCGCCTCGATGAGCCAGCTCCACCCGACGTCGGCGAGCAGCGGGTCGCGGACCATCTCGGGCTCGACGTCGGCCTTGCTGTACGTCACGCACCGGAAGGTGCCGTCCCACGCCTCGTTGCCGGCCGGATCGTGCAGCAGGACCAGTCGGCCGGAGCCGCGCTCCTCGTCGAGGACGACGACGTCGGCGCTCACGGCCACCGAGTACGGCGCGATGCGCTGCGGCGACGGAATCTCCTCGATCGACACCTCAGAGCGCCACGGAACACCTCGGAGTTGACGCAGGGCGCGCGCAAAAGCTGGCGGATAGGTGGGGTGGCTTCGCGCGGTCACAGAGCCAATCTAGGTGGCATCGGTCATTGCCGGAGGCTTGACGCGCCGAGTGGTCGCGTCGTCATTGCCTCGGCTTGAGCACCAGGCTGACGGAGTTGATGCAGTAGCGGTCGTCGGTCGGCGTGTCGTAGCCCTCACCGTGGAACACGTGCCCGAGGTGCGATCCGCACGACGCGCAGCGCACCTCGACCCGCGTGCTCCCCACGGACTTGTCCTCGAGGTAGACGACGCGGTCCCCGGCGAGCGGCGCAAAGAACGACGGCCACCCGCAGTGCGACTCGAACTTCTCGTCGGAGCGGAACAGCTCTGCGTCGCACGCGCGGCAGACGTACACCCCCTCGGTCTTCGTGTCGGTGTACTCGCCGATGAAGGGACGCTCGGTCCCGGCCTGGCGCAGCACGTGGTACTCGAGGTCCCCGAGCTGCTTGCGCCACTCGGCCTCGGTCTTGACGACCTTCAGTGGTGTGGTCACGCTGTACTCCCTTCTGGAACACGACTCTAGGCTGGGCACCATGGCGACAGACGCGACGACGGTCGACGCAGCGGGCCGCGAGGTGAGGATCTCGAGCCCATCGAAGCCGTACTTCTCCGAACTCGGCCTGACGAAGCTCGACATCGTCTCCTACGTCCTTGCGGTCGGGCCGGGCATCCTGGCGGCCTTGCGCGATCGCCCGGTCACCATGGAACGCTGGCCCGAAGGGGTCACCCCCGATGCGTCGCTGCGTAGTCCTGACAACCCGGGTGGCAGCGCCTTCTACCAGAAGCATGCGCCGACCCGGGGTATTCCGGACTGGGTCCAGACGACCACGGTGAGGTTCCCGTCGGGCCGTCCGGCGGTCGAGGTCGCCCCGGCCGACCTCGCCACGATCGTGTGGATGGTCAACCTGGGAACGATCCGCTTCCACCCGTGGCCGGTACGGCACCCGCACACCGACGACGTCGACCAGCTCCGGATCGATCTCGACCCTCAGCCGGGGACGACGTTCGACGAGGCGCGCGAGGCTGCGGTGGGACTGCGCGAAGTCCTGCACGACGCGGGCCTGACGGGGTTCGCGAAGACCTCGGGCGGCCGCGGGCTCCACGTGTTCTCCCGGATCGAGGCCGCCGACTTCATCGATGCGCGGCACGCAGCGATCGCGGTGGGGCGGGAGCTGGAGCGACGGATGCCCGACCTCGTCACCACGGCCTGGTGGAAGGAGGAGCGGGGGAGGCGGATCTTCGTCGACGTGAACCAGATGGCCCGAGACCGGCTCATGGCGTCCGCGTACTCGATCCGGCCCACGCCCGAGGCCCGCGTCTCCGCGCCGCTGTCGTGGGAGGAGCTCCCCGACGCCCACCCGGACGATTTCACCGTGCGGACGATGCCCGGCCGCTTCGAGGAGCGCGGCGACGTCTGGCAGGTGCTCGAGGAGTCGACGCCCGCGCCCATCCGTGCAGCCCTCGACTGGTACGAACGGGACGAGGGGAACGGCCAGGGCGAGATGCCGTACCCGCCCGAGTACCCCAAGATGCCTGGCGAGCCTCCGCGCGTACAGCCGAGCCGGAAGAACGCCGCGAACTGGCCCAAGGACGAGTGACGGCCACCCAGGACTAGCGTGTGCGCGTACCAGGAGGGGGTGGACGTGACGATCATCAGTGTCATCGGGCTCGGCGCGGTCGGGGCGTCGCACGCCGCGCGGATCGCCGACGCACACCCTGGGACGGAGCTACGGGTCGTCGCCGAGGGTCCGCGGGCCGAGCGGTTGCGCAGCGAAGGCGTCGTCGTGAACGGCGAGCGGTACCGGCTCCCGGTGGTGGAGCCCGGCCAGCACGTCGCACCGGCCGACCTCGTGATCGTCGCCGTGAAGTGCCACCACCTGGCCGAGGCGATCGAACAGCTCGCGGGCCAGGTCGGGCCCGACACGATCATCCTGAGCCTGCTCAACGGCATCACGAGCGAGGACGCGCTTCGGGCGGCCTATCCAGAGGCGGCAATCCCGTTGGCGGTCGCCGTGGGGATCGACGCGGTACGTGACGAGGCTGGCGTGCGGTACACGACGCTGGGATGGGTCGAATTCGGCGATCCGGTGCCGGGGGAGCGCAGCGGCGGCGTCGTACGGCTCGAAGGGCTGCTGGCCGACGCCGGAATCCCATATGTCGTGAAGAACGACATGCTCCACGCCTTGTGGTGGAAGTTCCTCGTCAACGTCGGGGTGAATCAGGTGTCAGCCCTGCTTGAGGCTCCGTACGCCCTCGTGCAGTCGGCCGGTCCGGCCCGCGACCTGATGATCGCCGCGCAGCGGGAGGTTGTCGCGGTCGCGCACGCGTCAGGCGTGGACCTCACCGACGACGACATCGCGCGCTTTCTCGACGTCCTCAACACGTTGGGGCCGGAGAACTACACCTCGATGGCGCAGGACGCGCTCGCGCACCGGCGCACGGAGGTCGATCAGTTCGCGGGAGTCGTCGTCGAGCTCGGCGAACGGTACGGCGTGCCGACGCCCGTCAACGCCGTACTGCTGCAGGCGTTCCTCGCGAAGCACCAGCTGTGGGGAGTCGTCTGACCGGTCTTCGCCCCGCGTACCATCGGTCGCAACAGCCACGCGAGAAGGAGAACCCGATGGCAGCCGAGGCGTTCGTGACGTTCGTCCACGTGCACGTGATCCCGGGTGCGGAGGACACCTTCCTCGAGGCGTCGCGCATGAACGCCGCGAACTCCCGCAAGGAGGAAGGCGTGACGAGGTTCGACGTGGTCCAGGAGATCGAGGACCCGACCAAGTTCATGCTCATCGAGGGCTACGTGTCCGAGGACGCCGTGACCGCCCACCGGGGGACCGCGCACTACGCCGCGTGGCGCAAGGCGGTCGACGATCTCATGGCCGAGCAGCGGTACGCGGTGAGGTTCGTCGCCCGCTGACTCAGGCGCGATGCAGCGTCGAGGTCAGGTGCCGCTCGTACGGGCCGCCCGACCACGCCATGTCCATCTCGTAGGTCAGTTCGTCGCCCGACAGCCGGAACCGCCGTACGATGCGCGACACCTGCTTCGCGGTGGGCGAGCTCTGGGCCTCGGCATCGGTCGTGACAAGCAGATCGTCGCCGTCCGTACATGCCAAACCGTTGCCAAGCTCCACCTGGCCAGTCGGCAGAGCGGCCACGATCTCGAGGCCGCCCGCGTCGTCGACGAACCGCAGGTAACCGCTCTCGGTGTGTGCCGGAGACCCGTCACGGCTGGTCTTCTCGACGAACCACAGGAAGGGCTTGCCGAGGTCCACGATCTCCCAGCTGTCGGCGTAGTCGAACGGGCGCGGAGTCTCGCCGTGACCCTCGCCGCGCCAGACGCCGATGAGCGCCGCGGCGATCTCGACGCGCGGGTGGGTCATGACAGCTCCTCTTCTCTCGTTTCTGGTCACACTAGGGCCGATCTCCTGCGAAAGCTGGCAAAGGATTCACGAAGACAAGTCGTGAGGTGAGCCGGGATTGGGC
>DAIPZP010000001.1:0-2564 GCA_036782155.1 Propionibacteriaceae bacterium | reverse complement strand
GAACGGGCGCGGCGTCTCGCCGTGACCCTCGCCGCGCCAGACACCGATGAGCGCTGCGGCTATCTCGACACGTGGGTGGGTCATGAGGCTCCAATCGGCTCGTTCCTGGTCACACTAGGGCCGATCCACCCCGAGAGGTGGCAAAGGATTCACGAAGACGGGTCATGACAGCACCGGGATTGGGCAGACTGTCCCCATGGCGTCGCACGACATCTTCGCGGGCGAGTCCCGCAGGCTCACCGACCTCCTCCGAGTGCTCCCCGGATCCACGGTCGACCTCTCCTCGTACGACACGAGGGCCACGTGCGGCTATGCGGGTCGCGGCAAGAAGGACGCTGAGGCGTTGCGGCTCGCCATGGGCGTCGAGCTCGCCGACCTGCAGGAGCGGCTGTTCGCGGACGGGCGGTCATTCCCGGAACGGGCGACCAGCGTCCTCGTCGTGCTCCAGGGCATGGACACCTCCGGCAAGGGCGGGACCGTGAGCCACGTGTTCTCGTTGATGAACCCCGCCGGCATCGAGCACACCGCGTTCAAGGTGCCGACCCCCGAGGAGCGCAAGCACGACTTCCTCTGGCGGATCACCAACGCCCTGCCCGACAAGGGCATGATCGGCATCTTCGACCGGAGCCACTACGAGGACGTGCTGGTCGTCCGCGTCGAGAACCTCGTTCCCGAGGACGTGTGGGGCGCGCGCTACGACCAGATCAACGACTGGGAGGCGAAGATCGCCGACTCGGGGACCCGGATCATCAAGTGCTTCCTCCACATCTCGCCCGAAGCGCAGAAAGCCCGCCTTGCCGCACGCCTGGCGGACCCGTCCAAGTACTGGAAGTACAACCCGGGCGACATCGACGTACGGGCGAAGTGGGACGAGTACCGAGAGGCGTACGAGGCGGCGCTGTCGAAGTGCTCCACCGACGTGGCGCCGTGGTACGTGATCCCGGCCGATCGCAAGTGGTACCGGAACTGGGCCGTGGCCACGCTGTTGCACGAGACGCTGCTGTCGATCGACCCTGTGTGGCCGCCGGCCACGTTCGACGTGGCGACAGAGAAGGCTCGGGTCGCCGGCTCGTAGGAGCCGTCAGGCGGTCGCGGCCTCGACGATTTCGCCCTCGAACTCGAGCAGGCCCATCGCCGCGTAGGCGTAGCGGGCCAGAACCAGGTCGATGAGCTCACGGTGCGCGCCGACAGGCGCAGCAACCGCGAGTGCCCCCGCACGACGCGCCTGAACCGACTGCTCCTCGTAGGCGTGGTCGGCGGCGAGGAACAGCGACCCGACCGCGATGTGGCGACGACCCTGGCTGCGGAGGATGCCGACGGCCTGGGCGGCACTCGGGCCGCTGCCGTCGCAGCATGCTGCGACCACGGGTACGCGGTGGTGGCCAGCCCACTGCCGAGCGCGACGAGCGAGCAGCGCGGCTCCGCGGACGTCACCGCCGCCTTCCGTGCTCAACACGAGTCCGTCCACTTCGAGCACGCGGGCCTGCGCCAGCGCCGCACGGAGCCGAAGGTCGACGACGGTGAGCAGGCTGCCGGCCGGGCCGACCGGCTCACTGACCGAGAAGCGGGCTTCCGGGTGGGTCACGCGAACGCGCGAGACGAGAACGTCGACGTCGTCGTAGTTGCTCGATGCCCGGGTCAGGCACAGGGGGACGAACACGATCTCGTCATGCCCGCGCGAGATCAGCTGAGAGACGACCTGGGGACCCGTGGGCGGGCAGTGGCCCAGGAACGCGGTGTTGACCGAGATCTCCGGGCGCAACGTCTGTACCTCACGCCGGAGCTCATGGGCGACGTGGGTGACCTGGGGGTCAGAACTTCCCGGAGAAAGAAGTACGAGGGCAGGTGCTGGCATGCAGGGGACCCCACCTTTCCGAACGTGTTCTGTGGCGGCCCCATTGCCGTTCGGGAGAAGACCTCCCGTGCCCGTCTCGTCACACGAGATCGGGCCAGCGGAGTGGTCTTCGGTCGTGCTATAACCACCGCTAAACAGAACTCTGGTATCCAGGACCAGCAAATGGCAAGCATGTTGTCCGCGGGTCGGGACGCGATCTCACGATGTGGACGAGATTGAGCCCTTTGGAAGCAATTCCTTGGCCAGTCCTAGAGATCGTTGCCGGCGTAGCTCAGGTTGAAGCTCTTGTTGGCAAGGGGAAAGTCGGGGACGATCGTGTCCGCCAGTGCCTGCGGGAGGGCCGGCCAGTTGAACCACGACGGATCCACGACCTTGAGCCGAGTCACCACCCCGTCCGACACCTCAACCCGATGGCAGAGTGCACCCCGCCACGCCTCAACGACACCGAAACCGGATCCGCTACCTTCAGGCACCTCGGCCACGTCGCCGCACCTGCCCGCGAGGCGTTGCGACAGGTCGGCGAGCACCGCCGCGGACACCTCCAGCTCGCCCACGCGAACCATGAAGCGGGCCCACACATCGCCGTCGGGCTGGGTGACGACGCGGAATGACGGTCCGAGGTCGACGAACGGGTGATCGGCGCGGGCGTCGGTCGGAACGCCCGAGGCACGGGCGACGTAACCCAGCACGCCCATGTGGCGTACCTGGT